>JAOZMR010000106.1 GCA_029934215.1 Pontiellaceae bacterium
GCATGAAAAAGTCGAACCTTTCAAAAAAAGGGCATTTTGCTTTACAGTCTACCCCCCAGTTCCAGCCCTTGGAACGCCCCCCCACGCATTCGACAGGATATGGTTTTAGACCGACAGTTGAAAAATTGAGTCGACCTACTCGAAGTGTATCTTTACAATACATCGATAAATAAACTGACTGATTTTGTATGCAAAAACTCGACACAACTCTATTTCTGGAAATCTATCGCCACATGCTCGCATCGCGTAAAGCTGATGCCGTGCAAGAAAATGCGGCGCAGCGCGGCGAAGCCTTCTTTTATATCCCTTCGTCTGGGCACGAATCGATGGCTGCACTGGCGCCGCATCTAACAGAAACCGACTGGCTGCACTGCCACTACCGCGACCGTGCTCTTCTCCTTGCCCGAGGCGTCACGCTCACAGATGTCCTACTCGATCTCCTCGGCAAATCCGGCTCGCCCTCTGAAGGTCGGCGCATGCCTGGTTTTGCCAACAACCGCAAACTGAACCTTCTCAGTGCCCCAACCTGCGTTGGAAACAACGCTCTTCAGGCGGTCGGTGTGGCTCAAGCTGTGAAGAACGAAGCCTCCAATCCTGTCGTCTATTGTGGTCTTGGCGACGGAGGAACCCAAGAAGGCGAAGTGCTCGAAGCCATCGCCGAGGCAGTCCGCGCCAACCTTCCCGTCCTATTCGTTGTACAAAACAACAAATACGCGCTTTCCACTCCGTCGAAAGGACGCACTTTCTTCTCGCGCCCCGACGGAGATTCCGACGAATTCTATGGCATTCCCATTCTGCGGTGCGATGGCACCGATGCCGTCGAAACCCACGCTCTATTTGGTGAAGTCGTTTCCAAGGTTCGAAAAACACGCGGTCCTCAAATCATCGTCGTAAACGTCGAACGGCTCATGAGCCACACGAACGCCGACGACCAATCCATATATCGACCCGCCGAGGAGATCCAGTTTGCCCTAAAAAACGCAGACCCGATTCTTGTCCTAGCAAAAAAACTCATCGATGCCGGCATTCCAGAAGCCGACCTCAAAACGATCGAACACGAAGTCAACCACGAGCTCGACGAAGCCTTTACCACCGCACGCAAAGCGCCCATTGCAAAAACCGAGCTCGCCGCAAAAACCCCGATCATCACCCCCCAGCAAGAAGTTCGCGTCGACGGCGACGCACTCACCATGATCGAAGCCATGCGAGCTGTCATCCGCCAACGCCTCGGCACAACCCCAGACAGCTACCTATACGGAGAAGACATTGAGGATCCAAAAGGCGACGTCTTTGGTCTCACTCGCGGACTCAGCACCGACTTTCCAGAACAAATCACCAACGCACCCCTGAGCGAAAGCACCATCGTCGGGACAGCAATAGGGCAAGCCCTAGCAGGGAAAAAACCCGTCGCATGCATACAATTTGCAGACTTCATGCTACCCGCATTCAATCAGATTGCTGCCGAACTCGGCGCCATGTGGTGGCGCACAAACGGACAATGGGACTCGCCCGTCACCATCATGGCAATCTGCGGTGCATATCGCCCGGGACTCGGGCCCTACCACGCACAAACCTTCGACTCCACCTTCGCGCATATCCCCGGTCTCGACGTACTCATGCCATCCACCGCCGCCGATGCCGCTGGCCTACTTCGTGCATCCTTCAACTCCGGACGCCCAACCATATTTCTCTTTCCCAAAAACCTAATCAACGACCGCTCCGTCTGCTGCGCCGACAACGTCACCGAACAATTCGTACCCATCGGCAAAGCACGCATCACACGCCCCGGCAAAGACCTCACAATTGTCAGCTGGGGCTCCACAATGCCGCTGTGCGAAAAAACAGCCGAGGTACTTCAAGAGGCAGGCGCCTCCGCCGAAATCATCGACCTACGCTCCATCTCACCGTGGGACAAAAAAACCGTCATCGCCTCAGCTCAGAAAACCGGAAAACTACTCGTCGTACACGAAGACAATCACACCTGCGGCCTCGGTAGCGAAATCCTCGCAACCGTCGCAGAAAAAGCGGACGGCGCAATAAAAATGGGACGCAACACACGAGCCGATACCTACATTCCGTACCACTTTGAAAACCAGATGGACGTACTACCCTCATTCAAAACCGTCCTCACCAAAGCCGCAGAACTCCTCGACTACACATTGAGCTGGCAGAAACCCGTCGAAGAAGCCGACGGCTCCATCACCATCAACGCCATCGGATCCAGCCCATCCGACAAAACCGTAAACATCACAGAACTACAAGTGGAGCTAGGGCAAACCGTAAAAGCAGGCGACATCCTCGCATCCGTCGAAGCCGACAAAGCCACCATGGAAATCTCCACCCCAGTGGATGGAACCGTAGAAGAAATTCTACTCGAAGAAGGCCAATCCGTCGACGTCGGCACACCGCTAGCACGGATCACAACCAACGAGCTCGACACCATCGCAAAACCGATCACAAGCGAAAACCCAGGCACTCCCATTCTCGAGCGGAAAACAACAACCGTGCCGACAATCCAGACCGCCGCAACAAAAGACAAACCCGTCATCCTCTCCTCCATCGCCACCGTCCTCGGCTCACGAAAAGTCGAAAACGAAGAGCTCTGCAAACCCGGCGAAACCTGGGACTCCGCAGCAATACAAAAACGAACCGGCATAAAAACGCGCTATTGGATAGACGGCGACGAAACCGTCGAAACACTCGCCGTAGACGCCGTGCAAAAACTGCTCAAACAAGAAGACCTAGAACTATCCGACATTGACGCACTCATCTGCTCCACCGGCACACCGCTCGCCATGACACCCTCACTCGCATGCCGAGTTCTAAAAGAACTCAGCCCCGAAAAAGGCGGACTCCTCATGCAGGCCCACGACATCAACGCAGCCTGCTCCGGCTACATATACGCCCTGCAAACCACCTTCGACATTCTGCGCGACGACCCCACAAAAAAAGTAATCGTCATCACCGCCGAAACCCTATCCCCAATGATCAACCACAACGACCCAAAAACAAGCGTCCTCTTTGGCGACGCTGCGAGCGCCACCCTCCTCTCCTGCGAGCGGCGCGACGGCTCGGTCAACGCCCGGCTCAACCGCCCCGTTCTCTCCGCCACCGGCGTAGACTCAAAAATCCTCTACGTCCCCAACATGGGCGGAACCGAACACGTTGAAATGGAAGGGCTCACCGTCTTCAAACTCGCCGTTAAAAAGATGATCGACATGCTCACCGAGGCCTGTGCACGACAAGGCATCCCCGTCTCGCAACTTGACTACATCATCCCGCACCAAGCCAACGAACGAATCATTGAAGCCATCCGCAAAACCATAAAATGCCCGTCGGAAAAAATGTTCAATCACATTGGCAAATACGCCAACACCTCCTCGAACACCATCCCCTTTGCGCTCGCCGAACTCATGCCCGAACAACCCATAGGCGTGCACATCGGGCTCACCGCCTTCGGCGGCGGGTTCACCTTCGGCGCAGCCGTCATCGAAAAGCAGTAACCCAACCCTCATTCAGAACGTCCTTTTTGAGTTTCGCCTCGCGAGTTGGATGAAACTGGGGGTTTCTTTCCGTCCACTCGTAGGCTTTTCTTCTGGTGAATCTTCCAACCCTTGGAAGCTGAATCCGCATAAGTTGCTTTTTAGGTTACTTTGTGGGTGATCTTCGTTGCCTGATCTCCAGCTCTCAAAATTTCCCCAGGTTTAGGATCGTTTTCACTTTGTGATTGTGGTTAAATATCTGATTCGCGACGAAATTGGCAAAATTTATAGGTCCATAAACGAAGGAAAAAAGATGAAAACAGAGAAGAAATTCAGCCAGAGAATGGCTGCTTACACGGCGACGGCAGGTGCCGCGCTGGTCGCTACGGCCGCAAATTCACAGGCAGGGATTATTTCCGATGATACCGAAGTGGCATTTCCTCGCGGAGCGGCTCATTTGTTAACCATGGAGGGGGCGACGGTTGATTTTCATCTAATTTCCACCTTTGATTCGATGAATGATATCAAGGCTGTGATTGTTGAACCTCTAAATTCTTCACAGCACGCTTATGAGGTCCCGTCGTTTGCACTCAAGTTTGCTCCTGGTGCAACCATTGGGTCTGAAAGTTCTTTTACAACCCAGACTGGACGGCTTTCTCATAACGCTACAGGGGAGTGGACGGAGGCTGCGCCCCGAGGCTATGTGGGTGTTTCTTTTGAGTTGGAAAACGAATCTGTTGGCGGTGCGGCTGCAGGAACCACCGTGTACGGTTGGATGGATATTGAGAGAGTTAGCTCTACTTCGGGGACTCTCCATGGCTGGGCGTATGACGATACCGGTGCCGCGATTGCTGCAGGCGCGGTGCCCGAGCCAAGCTCACTGGCGTTGCTGGCTTTGGGCGCGCTAGGCGTTCGTTGTATTCGACGTTTCAATAAAGCGTAATTGAGCTGTGTGATGATCCGCCCGACTTGGAACACCGAGTCGGGCGGTTTTTTTGTAAGGGGAGGATCGAATGCGGACTCAATCGAAGATACTGATGCTGGGGTGGCCTGGCGTGGACTGGGCACTGCTGGGGCCGTTGCTGGACGCCGGAAAGCTTCCGCAGCTTCAGCGTTTGGTGGATGCTGGAGTGATGGGCGATCTTTCTACGGTGGAGCCGAGTTCAGCGGAGTCGCTTTGGGCTTCGTTGGTGACGGGGAAGCGTCCGCATCAACACGGAGTTTTTGCCGAAACGTCTGCGCGAAAAACGTCAGCACTTTGGACGATGCTTTCGGAGCGTCAATTGGAGAGCTGGGTGGTGGGCGGAACAGAGACCGTCGAGCCGATCCTCGGGGGGATGGTGTCGCGGCGGTTTTCGGCGGCGACGGCTCCGATTGAAAAGCCGTGGGCGCTGGCTCCTGATTCGGTGTTTCCTCTCGCTCAGGCGGAAGAGTTTGCGACCTTGCGGGTGCATCCGCATCAGTTGACGCAACAGCAGGTGCATCCCTTTCTTCCAAACCTTGGAAAGATGGATCTGGAAAACGATCCGCAGCTGGGTCGAGTGCTCGGCGCGGTGGCGGAGTGCGCCACGGTGCAGGCGGCGGCAACGGCGTTGGTTTCCGAACCTTGGAACTTTTTGGCGGTACACTACGATGCGTTGCCAGCGTTGCTTTCCCCGTTCAGTTCCCATTTCTACGACGGGGTGGCGGAGGCGGCGTGTCGTTTTTTGGATATGATGTTAGGTGTGTTGCTTTCGCAGATTTCTTCGGATGTTGTGGTGATGATGGTTTCAGAAAAAGGACCGTCCGGAAAAGGTGCGTTCGTGGTTGCAGGGCAGGGCTTCAAACGGGATGAGCGGATTTACGGCGCATCCATTTTGGATGTTGCACCGACGGTATTGTCGGGGTTTGGGTTACCCATCGCGGACGATTTTGATGGGCATGTGTTGCGAAATGCTTTTGTTGAGCCGCCTCGCTCGGAGACGATTTCTTCGTGGGATTGCGAGACGGTGACATCGACTCTCGACGATTCCGCGCTTTATGGCGAGGCCTGCTCGCTCATGCAGGCGCGGCAGTTTGCCGCCGCCGCCGAGCGACTCGAAAAACTGCACGAGACGTTTTCGGAGGAGTCGCAATACGGTCTGATGTGGATTCAGTGTTTGAATGCGGTGGAAAATCATTCAAAAGCGCGTGCGGTTTTGGAGGTTTGTTTTCAGCGTAAAGCCAAAGCGGCGGCTACGGCGGAGAATGCGTTGCTGCTCTTGGGCGATGCTGTGGAGAATCGGGCAGAGCAACCGCCCGAAAAACGTCGCGAAATTGAACGGTTGATCGCGCAAAATTCAGTCAACGATGTCTCGTTTGAGTTGCTCAACGGGATTCAATATTTGGCGGAGGGCGATGCCGAGGCGGCGCTGGTTTATTTCAATAATGCGGAGATGATCGACCCCGCCAACTCGCGTATTCTTTTGCATCAAGCGGCTTGTTTCCAAACCTTGGAAAACGATTCGGCGGCAGAGGCGTGCTATCTGCGCTTGCAGGAAAGAGAAGCCGAATCCCTCGCGGTCAGCCTGGGGCTGTGCCGCATTGCCCTGAAACGAGGGCAACACGAAAAAGCCGCAGGTGCCGCACTCGATGCCGTCGCCTTCGATTTCGCCACGCCCGAGGCGCATTATCTGCTGGGCATTGCGCTCCAAAATATGGGTCGAATCCCAGAGGCCATCGAGGCGATGCAGGTTTGCGTGGCGCAAAATCCATCCTTTGTTTCCGCGTACGAGGGATTGACGACGATGTATCGAAAGAGCATCGGAAACATGGAGCAGGCGGAACGCTATGAGCGGCTGGCGCGCTCGCTTGGGCGGGACGACTTGGTTCTGTCGAGCGCAC
This sequence comes from Pontiellaceae bacterium, assembly GCA_029934215.1. Lineage (GTDB taxonomy): Bacteria > Verrucomicrobiota > Kiritimatiellia > Kiritimatiellales > Tichowtungiaceae > Tichowtungia. Next base: position 6,345 of record JAOZMR010000106.1, read on the forward strand.
GCTCCGAGTCGTTGGTGGTTGTTTCGGGGCTGATAGGAAGCGGACTGACGCAGATGATGCGTACGCTCGGCGAAAGCGGTATTCCGTTGTTGAGCGATGATGAACAACTCAACTATTCCCCCGTCCGAAGTCGCGATAAAGATTTGTCGTGGCTGGTGCGCGGGAAAGGGCATGCCGTGAAAATTCCGGCGGCGTTGATTCCTACATTTTCGCGCGGACCGGCCCTTCCGATTCGGGTGATCTTTATGGAACGCGATGTGTCGGAGTTGATTGCGGCGCATCGGATTCGCGGCGAGGGCGCGCATTTGAACGATCAGGAATTTGCAACGCTTTTGGAAAAACAGAGTCAGGCGGCGAAGCATCTATTCGAGGTGGCGGCATTTCCCACGTTGTTTGTATCCCATTCGGAATTCACCCAGCATCCCGAACGAGTCGCGGAAAAAATGAATCAATTTCTAAGCGAATGAAGCCGATTTAAAAAGGAAAAGTGTTTATGCTGCATATCACAAAACCAGACGTTTCCTCCAAAGACGGAAAGCGAATCCTGTTCATCAATCCGCCGATTGAAGAGCCGTATACTTTTGATCCGAAAACCACTGATGCGTATTTCGGGCGCGACTATCCCTATCCATTGCCCATCGGATTGATGCAGGTGGCAAACCATCTTTTGCTCGAAGGAAACGAGATCTACTTTCTCGATTGCTTTTCGACTCGCCCCAAGCAATATCCCTCCTCCACGAAGCGGATGACCGATTCCGAAGAACCGATTCTTGAGCAGACCGACTCGTTGCACGTTCGCTATTTTCATAAAGGACTGCGCTTTGAGGAGATTCGCCGTCTGCTCAAAACACTGCTTGTGGATAAGATTTTTGTGGGCTGCACCTTCACCTATCACAACGAACCCGCCCATCGTGTCATCGAAATCTGCAAAGAACTTTTCCCCGCTGTTCCAGTGACGTTTGGGGGGATCTACCCAACGCTCGCCCCGGAAATGGCGGCCACCAGCCAGGCCGATCATATCTTCACGGGTGCCTATCCGAACCTGACCGATCGCTCTCTCAATTACGACCTGCTCGGCTGGGCGCCTTCGTTTATTTTGATCAAGGGGACGAGCGGCTGTCCTTTTGAATGCGCTTATTGCGCCGTCCACAAACTGGAAGGCCGAACCTTTTGTTTTCGACCGCCGGAAGATGTTTTTGAGGAGATCCGATCGAAACACGAAAAATATGGGATCACTCGTGTTGCCTTTTGGGACTCCAACATCCTCATGCGCTACGATGAGTATTTCGGACGAGTTCTCCACTTGATTCGGGAGGCAAAACTGCCGCTGACTTGCTCCGCACCGGAAGGCTTCGATTATCGGCTGATGACCCCAGAAATCGCCCGCGACCTGAAAGCCGCTGGCTTCTCCACCATCGAGTTAGCACTCGAGAATAGCGACGACACCGTCGCCATTGAACAGCTCAACCGCGCCACCAATATGGTTCGCTTAAAAGAGGCAATCCAAGATCTGGTTGCGGCGGGATTTGTGCCACACCAAATCCACCTCTTCATCATCGTCGGGCTTCCAGACCAAACTCTCGAAAACATCTTGCTCAACATTCGCTACGCATGGGCGCTTGGGTGCAACGCAACGCTCTTCCCGTTCACGCCAATTCCCGGAACGAAAATGTATGAAGACCTCCGGTCGCGATTGGATGGAATCCCGTACAAGCAGTTGCACCCGACGCTTGACTCCTGTGTGGACGACCCCGCATTACGAGAGGCGATTGGTGAGCTGAAAGGCTTGGATCAACTCAGCCGCAACGGACGTTTCCAGGGCGATCACTTCAAAGAGGTCATACACTCGCCGGCTCTGCGAGCAGCCTTGAGCGTGTAAAGTCGATGTTTTCCAAGGGTTGGAACGGGCAGGGGCGGTTTACCCAGCGAATGAATGAAATTTACGAATGAATAGCCCTCTCTTCCTCCAAAGAACCCACCCCGCCTTCGGCACCCCTCCCTGGAGGGGATTTTCCAAGGGTTGGAACACATCTCTCCCAATCGGTAATGCCCCATGGTTGAGAAGTTCTCTGACCCCCTCGGCTGTTCTCTCTAGCGTAGCGGGTGGTGAAAAAAGTGGTGAATCGGTGCGTGGAATCGGTGCAGAAGAATTTTCACCACCCGCTATCGCTAAAGGAGAGAGCATTGCCGAGTGAGGATTTCCGATTTCCGATTAAAAAAAAAGGGTTCCAACCCTTGGAAAACCCACTCCAGGGAGGGTTGGAACGTGCATTTTGTATTCCCAAAAAGGGAGCGTCAATGATGGGATAGTTCTTGAAGCGGGCAGGACCGGGTTTACCCAGCGAATGAATGAAATTTACGAATGAACAGCCCTTCAGAAGGTCCCATTATTGCCGCTCCCTTTGGGTCGCTTCTTTTTGGGGAATACAAAAAGCACGTTCGGAATACCTCAGGTCTGCCGTCAATCATTCTGCAAAAACTCTTTTCCCTCCCATTCCTGCCCGTTTCA
>JAOZMR010000107.1 GCA_029934215.1 Pontiellaceae bacterium
TTTAAGCTGGAATCAAAACTCTAGCCATCGCCCCGACTTGTGGGTAATAGAAAGATAAAGGGAGGGGTGCTAATGGGTGGAGGTTAAGGGGATTTGCCACGAAAGAGCGCAGGGAACGCAAAAGAAAAGGTTCCAAGGGTTGGAGTCTTTTTCTCTCAATCGGAAATCGAAAATCTTCATTCGGAAATGCCTTACCGACCCATCTGTAATTCCATCATGTTCCACATCGGCAGGTAGATGGCAAAGGCTAGAAAACCAACTACAACGGCCAACACCACTGTCAAAATTGGTCCCATAGCGCCGAGCATTTTTTTCACGGCAAATTCTACCTCTGTATCGTAGTACATTGCGATTTCGGTTAGCATGGTATCTAAATCCCCACTCTCCTCACCAACCGCTACCATGTTGACCATCATTTTTGTAAAAAAACGTGCTTCTCCTAGAGGTTTCGAGATCCCTGCACCTCTATCCATCTTCACTTCTAAATTTGCAAGCTCTTCTGCTAGTGCCAAATTTCCTATGCAACTCTGGATAATGTGGATGATATTAGTCACTAGCACACCACTAGATAGCATTTTGGCGAAGAGGCTGGCAAAACGGGCCATGGTGGCACGCACGATCACCGATCCAATTAACGGCGCCTGAAGCAACCAGGTGTCTAGTTTCTTTCGCCCCGATTCTTTTTTGAAGTAGGCATACGCAGCAATCCCACCTGCCACGAGGGCTCCAAGAAAATAAAGCCCATAATTTATCATGCAATCGCTGGCCGCCACGCAGATCCGCGTCGGCAACGGCAGGGCGACGCCAGCACCTTCAAAAATTGGCATAAATCGTGGGATCACAAAGGTGAGCATCACCACAAATGCCACGACCAATGCGACCAGCACCATGATCGGATACTGCATTGCACTGCGTACTGTTTTCTTGATATGTGCTTCGTGAGAAATCACATCGCTTAGCTGATTGAGGATTTCTGGGAGACTCCCGCTCATTTCTCCCGCAGCCAGCATGCTGCAGTAAACCTCTGAGAAAATCTTAGGATGCTTTCGAAACGCATCCGTGAGCGAGTTGCCTTCCTCAACATCTGTATAAATATCACTCGTGGCTTTAAGCAGGCCGGGGTGCTCCGTCTGATCGCGAAGAATGCTGAGTGCTCGTAAGAGCGGAATGCCCACTCGAATCATCGTGGACAGCTGACGTGTAAATAGTACGAGTTCTTCCGGTTTCACCTTACCTTGACCGATTACAAATTGCGCCAAAACGACTCGAAAGCCCTGCGAAACGGGTCGAATACTCTGCACGATTTCGTTGTTTGCTTCCACGAGGTCACGCGCAGTCTCGACGGTCGGAGCCTCCACTTGACCGGTCACAATTGTACCGGAGCTATTCAGTGCTTTGTATTGATAGTGCCTCATCTTCTACGTCAAAACTCCTCGTGTTTCTGCACAACATTCTAATTCATGATTTTAGAGATGGTTTCTTCCATCGTGGAGATCCCTGCAAGCACCTTGCGACTGGCGCTGTATTTAAGCGGCGTCAGGCGTCCGGTCTTCAGTGCCGTGCTCTCAATTTCTAGTGTCGAACGCCGATCAATGATCATTTCTCGGATTGCATCATCGAAAAAGAGCGCTTCGTAGATTCCAGCACGTCCACGATAGCCTGTACCTTTGCAGCGCGGACAACCTACCGCCGCTTTGAACGTACCACTGGCAATCTCCTCGGGAGTAAAGCCCCAGGGTTCTAACATCTCTTTCGATGGCGAAATAGAGCGGGCGCAGTCTGGGCAAACCCGACGAATCAAACGCTGTGCGACCACCACATTGCAAACTAGGGCGACCAGAAATGGCTCAACCCCCATATCCACTAAACGGGTTACGGCCTCGACGGCGGAGTTTGTGTGAAGAGTGGAGAGCACCTGATGACCGGTTAGAGCTGCCTGAATCGATACCCGAGCGGTTTCTGCATCACGAATCTCACCGACCATCACAATATCTGGGTCCTGACGTAGTATAGAACGCAGAGCGCTCACAAACGTCGTTCCCGCCTTGGGGTTCAGCTCGATCTGGCGAATACCATCCATGCGATATTCAACGGGATCCTCCGTGGTAATAATATTCACCTCTGGCTGATTCAACATATTGAGCAACGAGTAGAGCGTGGTGCTTTTACCGCTTCCGGTCGGACCCGTCGTCAAAAACATCCCATGAGGTTTAGTCATCACCTCGACCAGCTGTTGCTGAACCTCAGGCTCAAAACCCAGCTTATCTAACGTCAAAATCTCCGCGCTCATATCCAGAATACGCAAGACGACATTCTCCCCGTTGACGGTTGGCGTGCAGGAGGCTCGGATGTTGATTTCGCGCCCATCCACCTTCAGCGAAAAGCGCCCGTCCTGCGGGATACGTGAAACCGAGATGTCCATATGCCCAAGAATCTTGACGCGTGAAACGATCGGCATATGCATCGATTTGGGTGGAGCGGGGAACGTCTTAAGCTTTCCGTCGATCCGCATGCGCAGACTGATTGTGGAACGCTCTGGGCTAATATGAATATCACTAGCTCCTTCGCCGACGCCGGTGGCCAGCATCCAATTCACCATGCGGATTACTGGCGCATCTTCCGCCATATCGACCAAGGAGCCGACCTCACTTAAGGTCGAACCCTCGTCTTTGGCATCATCGAAATCCACTCCATCTCTGGAATCACCCCGAATACCGTCGAGCATCGTATCGAAATTTTGGGCATAGCTTTGACCATAAACAGACTTACACAGCTCCTCAAATTGCGCTTGAGTACAAATGACCGGATCAACCGTTTTTTGCACAACATCCTCGATACGCTCCAGCGCCAGCAGATCCATCGGGTCGAGCATGGCGCAAGTTAAACCCAGCGCATCGTCGTGTAGCGGCACAATCTGATATTGCTTAGCCATATCGAGCGAAATCATTTCAGCAAGGATCGGCAATGGGAACATCTGATCTTCCGTCAAAAGCGGAATCCGTAATTGACGGCTTAGAACGGAAACAACTTTTTCTTCTGCAACCACGCCCTGCTGCTGCAAATACTCACCCAGCCTGATGCCGGATCCAGCATTTTCCGCAATACACGTTTGGAGTTTCTCTTGGGTCAGCAACCCTTCCTCCACCAGTAAATCTCCTAATCGTTTGCCTGCCATTAGTCAGCTCCAATCAGCGATTCGCCATACGTTTCGTCCACCCACTTCTCAATCTGTTCGGTATCATTCGGTAATGTCTCATCTACAATGCGCGGGGTAATAAAGATCATCATTTCCTCATTATTATCCGCCCGGCTCTTATATTTAAACAGATAACCTATGATTGGAATATTCTTCAGTATCGGAATTCCGGAATTAGAATTTGCTAGATTATTTTTTGACAGACCGGCAATCACTGTGGTTTCACCGTCGTTTAAAATTAAATGCGTCTTCGCCTCTTTCCGATGAATAAGCGGATTCCCTTCCACATTCACACTAAAATCTGGCGCATCCTTCCGGGTCAAAATATCCATCGTCAACGTATCATCATCGATCATATGCGGTGTAACCTCTAACAAAAGCACCGCTTCAACAAATTCGACCACAGAATTCCCTTCATCATCAACCGTGGAAAACGGCACGGATTGACCGCTTTTTATCCGAGCAGTCATATTATCAAGTGTTGTAATGGACGGACGGGACAACACCTTAATCTTTCCAGCCTTCTCTAACGCCTTAAGCTCCGTATTAATACTAAAATCCTCTGTCAAAATCCCATACCTCATCACTCCAGTCGCTGGATCAAGGCCCGCCGTCATTCTATCAAACGTGGCATCAAGCACCCCATACCCATCTGGTGTCGAACGCTCAACATTCGCAAGAGTCTCGGTGTTATTATCTTTATGCTTAAATTCACCATTCCACTTGACACCCAACTCCCGTGCAAACGTACTGCTAACCTCTACGATGTTGGCTTCAATCCGCACCTGTCGCGTCGGTTGATCCATCTTTTGCGTCAGTTCCACCAACTTATCGACATCGCTCTGAATCGCATTAATAATTATGTTGTTATTCACGACATCTGAACTGACAGAGCCGCGATTAGAACTTTTTTTTCCCATTTCGATCGTATGGCTTTCAGATTTCTCCAAAACCTCCCTAAGCACATCAATCAGCGATTCAGCTTTTGCATACTTGATGTCGACCACAGCCAGCACCAACGGCTGCACCCTGCGGGTATTTGCTTTCAACGTCGTCTGACGGGCTATGGCTTCCTGCATGGCATACTCCTGCGCCATGTCCTTAATAGTCATGATACGAATCATATTCAGCCCCTGCAGGTAAGAGAGGTGATGCACTTTTAAAATACCTTCAAACACATCATTCCAAGGGGTCGGCTTGTTCATTTTGAAACTGAGAGACGGCATACTGTCCACACGATCGCTAAAAACCATGTTCACATCGGCAAGTCGTGCCATGGTACGAAGTACGGCACCTAGGTTTCCGCCGCTCGCCACACTAAACTCCTCCAGTTGCATCGTTGGCAATCGATTGTCACCTATCAGCGTAGCACTGGTATCCTGGATCGAACCATCCGATGTTGGCATCTGACCAGAAACAGCAATCATGACTTCATTGCTCGCTCCAGAACGATCAACAAATTCTTCTTCCTCCGCTAGCACCGAAATCGACAGCCAAATCAACGCCAAGAGCACCTGCACAGACGTGCACCTATATTTTCCACATTTCCGATTAAAACAATTCATTTTCCACCTTTTTTATCACGGTAATCAATTCCCCTTCTTCTCCGAATGCCGACTCCGAATCTTGAGGGCTAAGCACGACATATTCCTTTGAAATTTCGACAACCTTAAGATTCATATGCTCAATTAGATCGTTCACCATATATTCTTGGTTATTGATCAACGCCCAGCACTGTTCCCCCGCCGCGACATACCCAACATAAGAGATAAGATGAACCGGATCCTTACGGACGATCGCCGATTTGGCACCGTTTAATGTAAGCAATCCTGAACGAATAAAACGATTGTTCCAATCCTCGGAAGCAAGCAGTTCTAGATGATGCTCCACGACCGGCGAATATTTCATCCCCGCCAAAATACGACGACTCTGCTCTACAAACGCCTCGCATTGCTGAACCTTTTCGCAGTCAACGGTTTTCGACTGCACCTTCGGTGCAAACAAACCGCTCCCAAAATAAACCAAAGCCACACCCGCAGCTGCTACAATACCTATTTCTCTTTTTTTCATCATCAATCCACCGCCAGTTCAAACTGCACACTCAACTGTTCCTGGTCTGACAACCCGAGCACCTCAATGCTACGAAACGAATCCATCCAGCTCAGCTGCCCCAGCCCAAGCAATAATTGACGAAACCTTAAGAAATCACCACTAAACACTGCATCACCTAGCACGTGTTGCTTCTGTTTAGTTGTGCCCGCTTTAATTTCCACAGCAACCACACTCACTCCAGCCCGCCCCGCCAACGCAATAATTTCATCTTGAAAACCCAATAGTTTCACCCGAGGAAGCGCCAGCGGCTGAACATATTTAAGCCCATCCGGTAAACACGCAGCCTTCTCAGCCTGGATCAGATCAACAAAAAGAGGATGCAACACCTGTTGTACTTTAAGATTATTCTCAACCTCTCGGATCTCCGCCTTTTGATTGACGTTTTTCATGGCAGAAGGATAGAGGCTGATCGCCGCTAACGCCAGCAAAGCGATCAAATAAGCGCCTATCGACAGTATTGTGTGCTGCCACTCTCTCCGAACAATCTGTGTACCCAAATCCGCTTTCATAAAAATGTCCTATTTTGAAACAACGGGATCCTCAACCAGTTGGCCTTTAATTGCAAACGGAAGAATGCCATTACTCTGCAACCAATTCGGCTCTTCCGAGGTTGACTCAGACGTAAGCGACACCTGCGAAAACAGCGGCGAAGCATTTAAATCCACCACATATTTCGCCAGACAATTCTCGCTCTGGGTCACACGCTCCAGCACCACACCATCCAGCACAAAAAATCCATCATCACCGCCATCCACCTTGAACGTTTTAATACGAAACTCCGATGGAGTACACGCGAGAACCTCCCCCAGCGCCGCCGTCACTTTATTATGCGTAACCAACAGCTTCGCATCCACATGCATCCGCTGAAGCCTTACCAGCCGTGCGTCCGCCTCCTCACGTGTCAGCAACGGCTTCACCTCCGCGTAGCGCTGTTCAAGATCACTCAAACGTTTCCCTTGCGCATGAAACCGGATACGTTGCCACACCAGTCCACCAAACAGGATGACCGCCAACAAAATAAACAGCCAGGAAATGATGCTCTGCACCCGCCGAATCTTCAGTAATCGTTCCTTCACATCTTGAGTACAAATCAGATTCGGCGTCCGATCTTCACCGCTCATAGCCACCCCGATGGTCGATGAATATTGCGCCCCCTCCCCCTCATCACGCAACAACTCCGCCACATCCGGCGAATAACGAATCGCACCAGATTGCGGATCCAGCAGATCCACCCTCAATCCAAAACGGTCTTTCAGCTCAGGTATAGCATGGAGAAGAAAATCTGTATCGCCAGTCAACAAAAGCGTTTTAGGGAGTTCGCGCTTTAAATGTCGCGTATAATAATCAAAAACCCGGTCGACCTGCGTAAAAAACCGATTTGCACCCTCCTTACAGGTCTGCTGCAACTCCCGTTGTTCATCACCCAACAACGCAGGGGTCTCAAGCACTGCCGGTTTCAAAACCGCCTTAATCTCGCTCAACGAGACAGAGCGGTTCAGTTTTTTCTTCGCGAAATCTACGATCACGCCGCTACCAGCCTTGATCGTACGCGTAAACATCGTACGCCCATCACGAATCACCATAATACGCGAGATATGCTCATCAAAAGAAAGTAACGCCACCGTTTCAGTCGCCTTAGCAGACAGCGAAACCAGATTTCTATCAGCAAACAGCCCCATCGTGATGCCCTGCAAGCTAAAACGCGGCTCAAACCAACTCTTGATTTGCTCCAACTCCTCATAAGGGCTAGCAAAAGCCGTGAGGTTCCACATCGGCTCTAACCCCTCATCAAAAGAACCAAGCACCTCATAGTCAAAAATCACCTTTTCCGGGAGATTTCCAACCTCCTTTCTGAAATTCATCCAAGCCATTGGTCCCAAAAGATGCGGCGCCATCCTTTTAATCGACAAACTAGCAAACTGCATTTCCGGCAACGAACACGCCACCCAGACCCTCGTCCTACGACCACAGCCCAACCCCCGCAACTCATCACCAACCAAAGCCAACCGATCGCCAACCTCGGCATCTGGCGGCAAAGCCACATGCGCCACCGCAGTAACCACGACGCCAGAAGTAGACGGTTCAACCACCGCAATCCGCGCATGATTCTCGGTCAGCATCACTCCAATATTTTTTCTCGATGAACTCATCTATTTCCTGCTTCACCAGTTCCAATATTCAACACCTAGAATGGACATCCATCCGCAGAAAGACCGTCCCTCGCAATTTTCTTGTTAATTGAAAAGAAACGCAATATATGCGCACCACAAGTAAACAGCAATTCTAATCATACTCTATTTTGATTTTTCGCTTCCACATGGAGGGAGATATGTGGAGATGTGGAGATGGAGGGGTGGAGAATTGGAGGGATGAAAGAAAAAAGGGGAAGTTAACGGGTGGAAGGTTAAGCGTAATCACCGTTGTTTTCAGGGTTGAAACAATCCTTTGGGTCGCTTCTTTTTGGGGAATACAAAAAGCACTTTCGGAATACCACAGGTCTGCCGAAACTCCTCACCAACGCGTAGTTCGTCTAGCGTAGCGGGTGGTAAAAACAATAAGAATCGGTGCGTGGAATCGGTGCGGAAGAATTTTCACACCCGCTCCGCTAAAGGAAGTCAAAGGAACAGCTGAGTGGAGAGTTCCGAACCTTGGAAACCAGAAGGTTTTTCATAAAACGTAGACGAGTGCTTCCAGCCTCGTTCCTTGGGTGAACTTATCTTGAGACCGTTCATGCTCTGAAGAATTTTAGCCACAAGAGAGCGTAGAGAACAAAAAAATGATGGGACGGTTTTTGGAGCGGGCAGGAACGGGGTTATCCAGCGCTGAAAGCGTAGCGACAAATGATTTTTGTATTCAAAAACAACGAACGAAGAGAATGGTTCATGAATGAAATTTACGAATAAACAGCCCTTCAGAAGGTCCCATCATTGCCGCTCCCTTTGAGTCGCTTCTTTTTGGGAATACAAAAAGCACGTTCGGAATACCTCAGGTCTGCTGTCAATCATTCTGCAAAAACGATCTCCCTCTTCAGCCGCAACGGAGCTGGGGCTATTTTCGCAGAATGATGGGACGGGTTAAACGTTGATGGAGAGTTTTTGCAGAATAATTGACGGAATAATGATGGGACAGTTTTGAAAAAGGTACCCGTGTAGGAATCCATTGAAAAAGGTATCAGGAACAGGCGAGCTGGAAGCTCCCACCACTTACCATTTCCAGCCGATGCCCATTCGTTGTGCAAACATCTCCCCATCCAAATCTTTCGTGATCTCTGCGCTCTCTGTGCGGTTACCCCAACTTTTAGGACCACCCGTAGCCTTACCACTTAAGCTCAAAGGTCACGAGTTTCCTCGAAAACGGCAGAGTGTCACCCCTTCCAAAATCAAATCTGGGTGACATGATCGCAAAATACATCAAAAGTTAAGCTCGACTTTCGCCAAAAAGATGATGTGACTCTAGCTTCACAAAATCAAGTTCAAAAACAAGGAGGCAAGATGTCGAAAAGGAAATTTCATACCCAACAGAAAAACCGCAAGAT
>JAOZMR010000108.1 GCA_029934215.1 Pontiellaceae bacterium
GAACTCGGCAACGTCCCATCATCCAAAGAACCCACCCCGCCTGCGGCACCCCTCCATGGAGGGGATTTCCAACGTTTGGAACCCTTCTCTCCCAATCGGCAATCTCCATTCGTCAATGCCTCCTCTCTTCCTTTGTGTTCTCTGCGCTCTCTTGTGGCTAAAATTCTTTCGCGCATGAACGGTCTCAAGATCAATTTTCCCAAGGAACGAGGCTGGAAGCGCTCGTCTACGTTTTATGAAAATCAGCTCTCATACAAAACGTCCTTTTTTGAGTTTCGTCTCGCAATATGAATAGAGCCATTTCGACCTGAAAGCTACAAACACATGGAGATTTACGTCCCATCATTGCCGCTTCCTTTGGGTCGCTTCTTTTTGGGGAATACAAAAAGCACGTTCGGAATACCTCAGGTCTGCCGTCAATCATTCTGCAAACCATCCCCCTCTTCTCTGACCCCCTCCGAAGTTCCTCTAGCGTAGCGGGTGGTGAAAATTCTTCTGCACCGATTCCACGCACAGATTCTTGTCATTTTTTCACAACCGCTACGCTAGAGGAAGTCAGAGGAACAGCCGAGGGGAGAGGAGATGAATATCGAACATCGAACAAGGAATTTCGAATGTCGAAGAGTGGGCCATTGACGATTGAAGATTTTTGAAAAGTTGGGCTTCCAAGGGTTGGAACCTTTTCCTTCAATCGGCAATCGGAAATCTCCATTCGGCATTGCTTCCCCCTTCTCTCCCAATCGGCAATCGGCAATCAACATTCGGCAATGCTCCCCTCTTTCTCTCCCAATCGGCAATCGGAAATCTCCATTCGGCAATGCTCCCCCTTCTCTCCCAATCGGCAATCGGCAATCAACAATCGGCATTGCTCCCCCCTTTTCCGGTGCTTGTGTCTTTAACCAAATACGATCATTCAAAAGGAATCATAAATAGTGCGCCTGCAAGGACACACATGGTTGCAAGGTAGAGAAGAATGTTTAGGCTGGCAGATCCTGTCGACAAGGTGAGAGCCGTTCCAAATGACCGTTTTACTCGTACACGAAGCAAGTCAACACTGAAAATCTCATCCAGAAGTAGGTGCGAAAGATATCCGACAAGAACACCGGCGCCAATCATCCACGCCAGAACACCTTCGTTTCTGTAGGCTAATGTGATGAGAAGAGAGATCAGAAAACCCATAGGAATCGAATGAAACGCACCGCGATGGACTGTCTGTTTTTCGAAGATTTTTCTCAGTGGTTTTTTCACAAAATAATATGCTGCGACAAAAACCAATGTGATTGTAGACAACTGGGTGCTTTCCGGAAGTTGCACGACGATAAGAAACGGCAAACAGGCAGCCATTTGAGAGAAGATTATATCTAATGGTCGACCTGTGTCTGAATCGAGGTCTGGCAACATTCCTGCGAACCAGCACCATAGCGAAATCAGAAACGCATCCGACACTTCTGCCTCAAAAAAAAGAAGTGCAACCGGAAATAGAGCAATCCCTGCTATGGACGAAAATAGGGTGTGTTGTTTGAACGATGCCAAGGGGATCCGCCTTTACTAAAAAGAAACGCGAAGACGCAAAGCTTTCGTGTAACCAAAACCCTGCGTTCTCCACATTTTCGCATCGAATATAAGTTCGAAAGCTTGTTTTCAAATGCAAACACTGCGCTGTTTGTTTACATCCCTTTTTCTGCGATTTCTTCGCGGACGCTTTCAACGTAGTCACGGTTTTTTGCAATCAATTCTAGGCGCTGCTGTACACAATCGTTGCTGGTGAGCGGGTCGGCCGGCGTGTTGAAAACGTAGTCGAGCATTTTTTCTATGGTTGTGGTTGCCACGTGCATGCGGGTGTCGCTCGATGCGTAGTAAATGAAGAGACTTCCGTCGTCTTTGGCGATCATGCCGTTCGAGAAGACGACGTTGGATACGTCGCCGAGGCGTTCGGATCCGAGCGGAGCAATGAGGTGCCCGCCTGGGTTGGCGATCATTTTGGTTGGGTCGTTGAGGTCGTAGAGCGATGCGTAAAGAACGTAGCGGAGGCCTGCGGCGGTGTTGCGTACGCCGTGGTCGATGTGGAGCCAGCCTTTTTCGGTTTTGATCGGTACGCCGCCCATCCCGTTTTTCGCTTCTGTGATGGTGTGGTAGATGCGTGGGTCGATCACTTTTTCTTCGCCAATCACTGGGTTTTCCATGGAGTCTGCTAGCGCCCAGGAAATGCCTCCGCCGGAACCGGTGTCGATGAATCCGTCCTGCGGACGTGTGTAGAGGAGGTATTTTCCGTCTGAAAATTCTGGATGCAAGACGACGTTTCTCTGTTGAGAGGAGTTGGATTTTAGATCGGGAAGGCGTTCCCATGTTTTGAGGTCTTTTGTGCGTACGATTCCGCAGCTTGCGGTTGCGGCGGATGGGTCGTGCGGTTTGGAGTCGTCGTGATATTCTGCGCAGAAAAGGCCGTAGATCCAGCCGTCTTCGTGACGGGTTAAGCGCATGTCGTATACGTTGGTTTCGCCTTGCGAGCCGATGTTGCATGGTTCGTCCCAAAAGCGGAATCCGTCGATTCCGTTGTTGCTTTCGCAGACGCCGAAGAATGATTTGCGGTCGTTTCCTTCGATCCGACAAACGAGAACGTGTTTGCCTTCCCATTCTAGTGCGCCGGAATTGAGTACTGCGTTGATACCCATTCGTTCGATCAGGTGCGGGTTGGTTTCGAAGTTTAGATCGTAGCGCCATTCTGTTGGGATGTGGTTGCGAGTGACGACGGGGTTTGTGTAGCGTTCGTAGAGTCCGTTGTCCCAGCAGGTGGAAACGCTATTTTTTTGGGTTGTGAGTTTTTTGAGGCTTTCGTTCAGCTTCACCATGCGTGTATCAAATTCGTTTGTGTTCATTTTGTCTATCCTTTGGTAAATTTTCCAAGCATTGGAATGGTTTGTTAAAATTTAAGGTTTGCTTTTGCGAGTCGTGTTGCTAGTTCGCCGAGTACCCGTTCATCATCGGCATCGCTTGCCGATTCAAATACGGCGCCGAAGCGGACGAAGGGGCCGGTGTTGTCCCACGGCACGGTTGATATGCCGAAGTTTTCGATTAGATATAGCGACGCTTCTTCTGCGTTTGCAAATGTGATGTCGCCCGCGCCTTTGGGTGCTTTGACGTATAGGTAAAAGGTTCCGCCCGGCATTTTTGCGTCGAAACCGGCCGTTTTCAGGATGTCTACCATGCGTAGCAAGCGTGTTTTGTAGTGGTCGCGAATTCCTTCGGCGAGGCTTGCGTTGGCGATTCCTGCGCACGCGGCGTGTTGAATGGCTTTGAATTGGCCGCTGTCGCAGTTGTCTTTGATGTTTGCGAGTGCGTCGACGGCCCAGGATGCGCCGCAGAAGAAGGCGATGCGCCAGCCGGTCATGTTGTATGCTTTGCTCATCGAGTGCAGTTCGAGTGCGCATTCTTTGGCGCCGGGGCGCTGAAGGATCGATTTGCGGTTTTCGCCATAAACTAGCGTGGCGTACGGCGCGTCTTGTATAATTAGGATGTTGTGCTTTTGAGCAAAGGCGATTAGTTCGTCGTAGAATGCATCTGTTGCGACTGCCCCGGTTGGGTTGTTTGGGTAGTTGATGTAAAATAGTTTACATCGATCCGCGAGGACCGGATCAATTTTTCCAAGGTCTGGAAGAAATGCGTTTTCTTCGAGGAGCGGGATATCGACCACTTCGCCGCCGAGGTATTGAGTGTGCGTCGCCATGACGGGGTAGCCGGGGACGGTTTGGAAAATCACATCGCCTGGATTCACGAAAGCGAGCGGAAGCATCGCGAGCGATGGTTTTGTTCCGATGCTGTGGTTGATCTCTGTGGATGGATCGAGTTCTACGTCGAAGAAGCTTTTCATGTAATCGGCGGCGGCGGTTTTGAATTCTGGGATGCCGTTATCGGAGTAACCGCGGTTTTCCGGTTTATCGACCTCCGCTTTTAATGCCTCGCGAATGGGGGCTGGAGCCATTTGGTCGGGTTCACCCACACCGAAATCAATGATTTCGAGCTCTGGATGCAACTCGCGGGCTTTCGCTTTCGCGCGTTTGATCTTTTCAAATTTATAAATCGCGGTCGATTTTCCGAACTGCTCACCGCCGATGCGGTCCGCAAAAAGTTTTTCTGCATTCATCATAACAATATTCTCTCCTGTTTCTAAAAATTTTCCTTCAGTTTTCCTTCGCGTGTTAGAGGCGATCTTCGAGGGATCAAACGATCGAGCGCCTTCTCAAATGCCTCCAGCGAAAATTTTGTTAGCGGAATACTCACATCCGAGTTTTCGTACACATCGTTCTCAGCCGATACATTTTCTCTAAAAAATCCAATCACCATCTTTTCATCGCACAGATCGACGGAAAGGAACAGAACATCGACGATCTTTTCGGTCGGCCCCTTAAACTCCTTCGAAAAGACATACTGGATGTTGCGTGCATACTCGCCGTGGATCGTGAATTCGTCGTCGCTGTTCAAATGGCGATACCCGCGTTTCGCGAGAATTTTTGTCATACTGTTCTTAAAAAGCATCCGTTCATTCCTCCCTACAATTAAAAAAGAAAAGGTATAAAAAATCTAAAAGCGTTGCAATTGCGGAATCGGAGAAAGCACAAAACCGTCTCGACTCCCGCGCTCCCTAATCTTTAAGCAGGCGAACAATAAACATGCCATCACCCGGTCCGTCCCACGGCCAGATCTGGAGCGATCCATCGGACGGCTCTCCGGTTAGCGGGTGGTCAAATGGATCGAGCGTGAAATTGGCATGCTCCGCAAGGAACCCATCGAGCACCTCGGTGGTTTCCTCGCGGGAGAACGTGCATACCGCATAAACCAGTACGCCGCCAGATTTCACGCATTGGGCTGCGTTGTGTAGCATCCGAAGCTGTAGATTTCGTTTTTGCGCTGGATCCCGAGGATCGCTGCGCCAACGCGCATCCGGATTGCGGCTCCATGTACCCCATCCTGAACAAGGCGCATCAACGAGCACTCCGTCGAATTCTTTGGCGAAAGGCGTATCCTTCGCTAGATCGTGCTCTTGCATGCGAATAGAGCGAACCCCATCTGTGCGGGCGCGTTTCTTGCAATTGGCTAAAGCCTCTGGGCGCACATCCGTGGCAAGAACCTTTCCCTCGCGGCCTACGGCATCGGCGAGCTGAAGAGCCTTGCCGCCGGCACCTGCGCAGGCATCCCACCAGTCGGAGCCTACTTTGGGCGCGGCGACAACGCCGACAGCCTGGGATGCGATGTCCTGCACCTCAAATTGACCGCTACTCCCCAGCGGGCCCAACGAACGTCCGGCAGGTATAGAGACCGCGCCGGGAATTTTCGGATGCACTTCAAACGGGATTTCAGCATCGGTTAAAGCTTTTTTGAAGGCATCGTTGCGCAAACGCAACCAGGTTGGAGGACGCGTCTGAAGGGTCTCATAAAACACGTCCTCGCATCCGTCGGGAATAACCATTTTTTTTCCAATGGTTGGAGGAATCAGATCTGTTTTTTCCAATCCCTGGAAACGATCGGTTAACGCGGCAATTTTCTCGTCGAGGGTTTTCCCGCCGAGCGGTTCCCAGTCGTTTTTAGCGGCAACGAGCGCGGGATGAATCTCGGACTGGTCGAGGTGCGCCGAAAAAGCAATCGTGTTGAACATGCCCAGCTCCAGCGGCTGCGTCCAGCCGAGCCAACGGAAGGTCGAGAAGAAGCTGGCTGCGAGAAACCTCCGGTCTCGTGAGCCGAATTCTCGGTGGTCCTTAAAGAAGCGAGCGAGGACACGATCGGCGGGGTGTCCCTTCTCAATAACATACGGGATCAGCTTCTCAATCATCGCGGTGACGAGCTGACGTTGACGGGTTACTATTTTTTCTGAGAGCATTTTTTTGGATTCCTATGAAGTTTTTCGTTTTTTCGTTTTCAAAAGCGGGCATAATCCTACCTCTTCTCACGGAGAGTGAAAGAATTGAATTGAGGAATACCGAGAAAAGAACGTTGACCTGTTGTAAATAATAGAACGGAGAACAAGCCATGTGGAACAAAACAGAACCCGCCCCAGCCGATGCCATCCTTGGACTAACGGAAGCCTTCAAACGCGATATCCGCCCCGAAAAAGTGAATCTAGGCGTCGGAATCTACAAAGACGAAACCGGGGCGACCCCGGTTCTTGCCGCCGTAAAAGCCGCCGAAAAAAAACTATTCGAAGCCGAAACCACAAAATCCTACATGCCGATTGCGGGCGACGCAACCTACGGCATTGAAGTGCAAAAAATGATCCTCGGCAACACAAGCAACCGAGCCGCCACCCTACACACCCCAGGCGGAACCGGCGCACTACGTCTCGCAGGCGAACTACTCAACGAATTCGGAAACAACACCATCTGGGTTAGCAACCCAACCTGGGCCAACCACAAAAACATCTTCAAAGCTGCCGGTCTAACCGTTCAAACCTACGCCTACTACAACGCCGAAACCAAAACCCTCGATGAACAAGCATTTTTCCAAGCCCTGGAAAACATCCCAACAGGCGACGCCGTTCTTCTGCACGCCTGTTGCCACAACCCAACCGGCGTTGACCTCAACGCCGAACAGTGGGATCGCGTCGCCGCGCTATCCGAAACAAAAGGATGGACTGCGCTGATCGACTTCGCCTACCAAGGCTTTGGTGAAAGCATCGAAGCCGACCGCAAAAGCGTCGAAACCTTCCTAGAAACAGGGAGCGACTTCCTCGTCGCCAGCTCCTTCTCAAAAAACTTCGGTCTATACCGCGAACGCACCGGCGCACTCACCGCCATCGCCGCCACGCCAGAAGCCGCACAAATCGCGGGCAGCCACATGAAAAAACACGCACGAGTCATGCACTCCAATCCGCCAGCGCATGGCGGACTCATCGTAACAACCCTACTCAGCGACCCCGAGCTTTCCAACCTTTGGAAAAACGAACTCAACGCCATGCGCGAACGCATCGCACGAATGCGCAACGAACTAGCGCACGGTCTCACCTCACGCGGCATAGCAATGGACAGCTCATTCATCACACAACAAAACGGCATGTTCTCATTTAGCGGACTCAACAAAAGGCAGGTCGACTTTTTGCGCGAAGAAAAAGCCATCTACATCGTCGGCTCCGGTCGAATCAACATCGCCGGACTAACGCCATCGAACATGAACGCCATCTGCGACGGCATAGCCGAAGCCGTAAACCTCCAAACCACAACGTAAACTTGTTTTATGTGCTCGAAGGCGCACAGAAGGAGGTTATTGCCACGAAAGAGCGCATAGAAAAAATGACGAACGAAGCGTTGTTGGGGAGTTTTCACAGAATGAGGGTCATGATTTTGCCCAACGAATGAATGAAATTCACGAATTAAATGACTGTTTCAACCCTGAAAACAAAGGAGATCACGCTTAACCTCCCACCCATTAGGGTTCCCCGCCATTTGCGCCTGTCAGCGACCAGAGCTCAACAGTCGGCAACTACCGCTGTAAAACTAGGGGTTGAAAGCCCAAGGTGTCGTACGTACTATCAGGCGAATCGTCGTAGCGATACGCCGGCCGACAGTACGAGGAACTACCGTACCAGCTCCCGCCACGAAACACCCGGCTCGAGCCACGATTCGCCCCTCGTGGATCGGTCATTGATCCGCTCTTATACGTTCCACTCTCATACCAATCACTGCACCACTCCCACACATTCCCGTGCATGTCGTACAAGCCCCATGCATTCGCCTGCTTCGTTCCGACCGGGTGCGTTTTGCTTCCGCTATTCGAGTTGTACCACGCGCAATCTCCCCGTTGCGACTCACTATCGCCAAAGCAATATTTCGCGCCCGCCTGCCCTGAGCTTGTCGAACGGGCCCGGCAGGCATATTCCCACTGCGCCTCCGTCGGCAATGCATATTAAAAGCCTTCCGGCAGGCGTCCCGCCTGCCGTTCTTTCTGCGTAAGCCACCTGCAAAACTCCATTGAATCATCCCAACTCACACAAGTCACAGGACGGTTAGATCCGGCAAAAACATTATCCCACTTCCTTCCGGCTCCCTTTTCCCGCCTATCACCATCCAAAACCCAGGCATAGCCCTGTTTTTCAGACTGGGTTTGATATCCCGCATCAGAGACGAACCTGCGGAACTCGGCCTGCGTCACCTCCGTCTTCGCTAGCCAGAACGGCTTCGAGAGTGTCACCCGATGCACCGGCGTTTCATCGTCACTCCCGCTGTTCGATCCCATCTGAAAACTGCCTGCCGCAATCGGCATAAAATCCATCTCCACGCCGGAACCGAGTTGCGCTGTCCAGACTTTACTCACCTGCGGACCGGAGGATCGGCGCGTAGTCGTTTTTCTGGATGGTACGTTCTTTGCGCCCCCATTTTGACCCTGCGACCAAGCCACAAACCCCACGCTCCCCAGCGCAATCGCGGCAGCAAACCATTTCCATTTTTTCTTCCCGTCTTTGGCAGGAAGACTCTCTGCCCTATCTAAATCGTCATACTTTTTCATAGAAAACTTTCACCCCACCCAACGCGAGCGAGACGCTCGCGCTACCTTCGATAGTCGATACTCCCTGTTCACTCTTCGTTAATCAAAACTCTCTCCTCCGACTCTCTCCGAAGCCTCCTATACATTGATCTTCAATGCAAGCCAGTCAACTGTGTGTCACTGATGCTGTCGCGATGCTTAGGGGAGTGGAATTTATCGTTGTACCAAAAACCAGTACAACAAAAACG
>JAOZMR010000006.1 GCA_029934215.1 Pontiellaceae bacterium
CTAATTTAGGCGGGTTTTGTCAATGTCATTGAATAGGCGGATGTATTATGATTCGAAAAAGTATGCAGTGTTGGGCTCGAATTTTCTTTTTCGGTGCGTTTTTGGGGGCTGGGGCGGTGTTGGGTTTTTCTTATCCTCCCGTTGATGCGAATTTTAATGATGGTGAGATTTTGGCGGATTTGTTTGCGAAGAGTTCAACCGGTGATGGTCGTATTGCGTTAGCGGCGGATACGATGGAGTTGCAAACTAATCAGGTGCCTGCCGGGTATTGGAAATTTGGAGACGATCAAGAGGGGACGGGCGAAAATCGAGTGAGGGGGAATTTCTATTCCTGTGATACCACGATGGTTCTTAATTCTCATTCGATTACGTTGAGTCGTACGAATGATCTTAGTGTGACGTTTTTGGTGTATGAGAGTTCGACGAGCGATGGAACGTATTCGGCGGTTCATAGCAATACGGTGAGTGCGAGCATCGGTACAAACGCAATTTCTTCAGGGCCGATGAACGTGTTATTCGAGGCGGGGAAGTTTTATTTGGTCGCAGCGGGTTGGGATGGTTCGGCGACGTACACTTATTTGTCTCAAAATTATCATCCTCAAACATTATTGTTTGGGGAGTC
This sequence comes from Pontiellaceae bacterium, assembly GCA_029934215.1. GTDB lineage: Bacteria > Verrucomicrobiota > Kiritimatiellia > Kiritimatiellales > Tichowtungiaceae > Tichowtungia. The sequence continues at coordinate 623 of JAOZMR010000006.1, forward strand.
GTTTGGCGGATACTCAAGAAATGGGTCTCCTTTGGCCGCTGTTGATGGGAGTAGTCCTAATTCGACAGTCTATTTCCAATCCTTGGAATTTTCGACGAATATGGTGGTTCGGATGGATTCGGCGGTGGATGGTTCATATTCGACGAACCGATTGACGCTGAAGGCGAATCTGGCTGGGTATACCGATGTGACGTTGGATTTCCGTCATCGGGAGTCGGGGGATGAAGCGCATTCCGCTGACGGGGTTTTTATTGCGACGAACGCGACGCAAACTCCCGTAAAGATTTATGATTTGGATGTGACGGATACGGACTGGCACTCGGTCTCTTTGGATGTTGATGCGCTTGCATCCGCGCAGGGAATCACTCTTTCGGCACTCACGTTAATCACATTTCAACAGATGGATAATTACACTTGGTCTTCGGATGGACGCGAGTTGGATGATATTCGACTCTATTCGAAGCCGGATATGTATGCTCAGTCGCTGAAGTCAGAGGGGAGCACCTCGTTTTCCAAGCTTTGGAAAGGTTTTGACGATGCGAAGGATGTTCCTTTGACGTTTTCGGTGGTTAATCGGGGCGGGAGTTCGGATTGGAATCATTTGATGGTTCCTACGAGATATCGGTTTAGGGATTCTAAAGGTGTTGGGCTTCAAACGCACACGGAGAATAGCGCTTGGTCGATTCCTGCGATGCGGAAGACGACGAATACGCAGGTGGTTTCTTTTTCGATTCCGGCAGCGACGAAACTGACGGATGTGGAGTATTCGATTGTTGTGTCGGCGGATGATGATGATGCTTTGATCGAGGCGTTGGAGTCGAACAATCAGCAGACGCTTTCGATGACGGTGAATCATTATTCAGGGAATTTGTGGTTTGATGATGTTGTGACGGATATTACGATCACGAATTGGGGCACGCGGGTGGCGCATTCGAAGACGGAGCATTGGATTGATGGGGAGGGTACGCTTTCGAATAAGGTCTTTAGTTTTACAAATCTTGATGTGGTTAAGGATTTGGATACATTGGATTATTCGCTGACGGCGACGAATTCGACGACGTTTGGTTTGGATTTGTCGTTTCGCGATGAGGTGAATGGTGTGACGTATTGGCGTGATGGTTCGGTTGAGCTTTCGGTGGATGGTGCGTATGCCGACATTAAGGTTTTGTTTCCGGCTGGGCTGGGTGTGAGTACGACGAGTAAGCGGGTGATGGAGTCGACGTGGGTTTTTGAGAATCGGAAGCTGGGGCAGGGGCTGTATCCGAGTGATTCGGTCGTGGAGGACGATTCGTTTTTTGTAGCGGAGGAGACGAAGCCGCTGGTGTTTGGCGCGTCACGTATGTTGTGGAATGTTGATTCCGGTGTTTTTAAGTTTGATCCAAGCGGGGTGGAGTTTGTTCGAGGTAAGGAGCTGGATTTTTTGGAGGCGAACGCTGGTTTGCTTGAAGCTGGTTCGATGGGTGAGAAGAAGTCGAATGCCCGATATTACCGAGGCGTTGACGATGTGAAGTCTACTTATATCGAGTGTTCTTCTGGGGCGCGTGGCGATGCTCGGGTGGATGTCGATCTTAGTCTGATGCCTGGTTCGATGGTTTCGCATTTTCCGTATGACGTGAGGTGCGAGTGGGGGTATGGTTCGAAGCTTAATGTGAAGGCGGATTTGCTGGATACGGAGTCGTCGATGCTAACGGATCCAACTGGCGGAATGTTTAAGTATGCACAAGATTGCGATTGTAAGGATATTCCGTGTCAGGGGCATGCTGGGCCCGCTTCGGTTTCTTATTCGCCAAAGAGTCCTTCGACGTTTAGTATCGATGGAGGGATCCGAACGGCGGTTTCTATCAATGATCCTGAGGGTCTTCACTGGGGCACGCGGTCGGAGTCGGCTACGTTTGCTCAAATAACAAGTCCGTTTGAGAGCGGAACACTTTATATTCCAGGTCATTTTGTTCGCGGGGATCTCTCTGGGTTTGAGGATTTTGAAAAACGCGGCCCCGCTGAGATTTTGTTGAGCGGGGTGGCGGTGAATGCGAAGACAGGGATGGAGCGTCCGAGCGATTCGACGGGTTATGCCGAGGGGCTTGCTGATTATGCGGGGATTAATTTCCGTGCGAAAGTGGATGGTGCAACTGGCGGGCGTTCTATTTTAGGCGGAACGGATTCGGGTTGGTGGGAGCTAACGGATCGTTCGAAGTATTATATTCGTAAGTTGGGTGTAACTGGGATTCATGAGGCGAAACCTGGGACGTTTCCTGATGATATGACGATTTATGGATACAAGTTTTCGTTTGATCAATATGGGCTTTCGTATGTGTTTGGGAAACCAGAGGAGTCTCGGACGAGCGGAGGTGTTTTTGTTAAGTATCCGTGCGACATTACCATGGTTTTTGAGGAGTTGATGTTCACGTGTTTGGGAGAACTTGACGATGCGGAGCTTGCGAGTAGTGAAGAAAAGACGCTTGCTTATTGGGCAGCCGTTATTCAGCCGCTTTCATTTTTCTTCGCTCCGACGGCTAACGATACGTGCGGCAACTCTGAGCGTGCTCTTTGTATGGGGGTGACCACGCATTGCGCAAATATCGATAAGACGCTTTCGGGGGTTTTAGGGTTTATGAATCATGGCGGATTGGGTACGCCGGACGATGAAATCGGAAATTTCACGTTTCGTCTGTCTGTTCCGAACAATCTCAAACTTGATGGTCCAGGGTCGGAGGTCTACGACTTTACTGCGGTCGCAATGCCGTACTATAATGATTATGCTTCGAGTGGAGATACGGAATCTTCACAGCATGGTTGGATCAATTTCGCTGGGAATCTTGATGTCTCGTTCTTTTGCGATTTGCCGGTTCAGTTCCATACCAGCGCAAGCACGAACAGTTCTGAGGCTCCAATATATATCACGGGCGGCTGGGAGGATGCGGATGAACTGACGTTCTTTAGCATCAACGATCTTGATTCGTTCGATACTGCGAATATCGGATTCCCCGCTAGTGAAACCAGTTATTCGGCGTATCGCAAACCGGAGGCTTCTTCCGATAAATATCGCACCCGTGCGAAGCGTTCGTGGCTCAATGTTGTGGAGCTTGATTACCCGCTGGAGTGGTCGAGCTCCACAAAGTCGTTCAAATCGCCGAAGACAAAAACGGTCGATTTGATGGTTCTCAACGTGGAGCATCAGACCGATTATTTGAGCGCGAAGAACGCAGAAATTTCCTTCGGAATGCAGTACGACGGCTTGCCGCAAATCAACCTCGCGAATATGGCGTTTAATGCTCTGGACGAAGCCACTGGAATGTCGTCTGCCTTTGGCGATGCTGTTGGCGCGGTTGTGCGCGATACCATTGACGAAGGAGTGGATGCCATGGGCGCCACGCTTTCCGACCTTCCAGAGGAGCTGTTCGATCCACTTTTTGTTGAGGTGCTCGATCCTGTGATCGATGATTTTTACGAGGCGTTAGCTACGAAACATCACGCTTTATCGGATGCGGGCACGGGTCCTTATGGTTCTATCGTCGAGCAGTATATACAAGGTGCCGGTGGACACGCCAATTCCAACGTGAATTACATCCTGAAAAACCTAGCAGACAGCAAAGATATCGCAGCGAATTTGACCGGAACGATTTCCTCTCGTTTGGAAAAGGTTCTTGCGATGATTGATGCATTCATTGGAGAGATTCCTGAGGACGGTGGAGGGGTACGTCCAGGAGTGCTTTTCCAGACGAATGACGAATACGACATATTAGCCAATCTTGGTGTTGGAATTCTTCGAGTGCTTGCAGATACGCTCTTTAGCTCGATGGGTGGAAGCGTGAATGATGCGTTGCAAGAGACGTTGGATGCGGCGGCGCCCAGCCTCGATGCTATCACCGAGGTTCTAACAGAGTTGCAAACCGTCCTCCTCAATACGCAAGAGCAATTGGTAGGCGATGGAAGTTTTGTAACCGAACTTGCTGACACGCTCAACACCGATGAACTCGACGTGCCGCTCGATAAAATCGCTTCAGGACTTAACGAATATCTTGACTCGCTTTCTACCGGAAGCGTGAGCTTCGATGAATATTCGCCTGAAGAAATGAAGGCAAGGATTCGCCAGAAAATCACCGACGAGTTTTATGCGTCCATGCCGTGTTCCGATGTACAACAAGTCATCCGGTCGCGCTTGTACGATATTGATGCCGCAATTCAGGAAGCAATCGATAGCGCGTTCCAGCAGTTGAATAAGGCAATGCGCGATCTTGTGAGCGAATATATGGCGGGCATCGACGACGAAATCAATGGGATGCTGGACGATTTGTCGAGTATTATGGGCTCCGGAGAAATCGATGGTTATGCTCATATTCGCGGCGACTCGCTCACAGAGTTGCGACTGGACGGAAAATTTCAATGGGAAGTTCCAGACGAAATGTCGTTCAATGCGTATTTAATCATCAAGCAGCTCGACTCCAGTAGCGCGGGCGGATGCGGCGTGATGGGTGAGGTTATGCCAGAAGTGACGCTCGGGACGAAAGCCTTTGGGATTGGCTGGCTCGGAGCAGAGATCAAAGCGGACATCGAAACAAAATTCACCTTCATGATGCGTGGAACTGATTTGGATCTTGTGGGTCTCGCTGGCTCTTTCGAAATGGTCGAAGGCGAACTCGGCTTTGAAGCGTTTGCCATCACCGAGCTTTACGCCGGAGTCGCGTTTGGTGCTCGCGAAAACTATCTTTCTGCCAATGTGCGCTGTGCCTTCACCAGCTACGAAGTCGAGGGCGGTGTCTTCTTTGGAAAAGCCTGCACACTCGATCCATTCTCATGGGATACCGATGTTCAAGAGATCTTGGGCGATCCGCCATTCACTGGCGTGTATGTCTATGGGGAAGGGTGGATGCCAATCGTCGACTATGGTTGCATGTTCCGAATCAAAGCCGGAGTCGGCGCGGGGATTTTTGCATTTGTTGAAGGTCCAGTCGGTGGGAAAATCTTTATGGGCGCGTCCGGCGAAGCGCTCTGTGTGGTCAGTGTTTCTGGCGAGGTTACGCTTGTGGGGCTGAAAGACGGAAACGATATGCGCATGAGAGGAAAAGGAAAAGTGTCCGGACGAGCCGGCTCCTGCCCATTCTGCGTGAAATTTAGCAAAACCGTCACCATTGATTACGATAACGGCTCGTGGGACGTGGACTATTAGAATGTCGAATATCGAACAAGGAATATTAAGTTTCGAAGAATGTTAAAAAAAGGAAAGTGTATGAAAAATAAAATAGCAGTGGGTTTGTGGTCGGTTGTTTTGGGTGGATTGTTGTCGGCGTTTTCCGCGACGTATTATGTCGATGCTTCGCGTTCCGATGATTCGGGCGATGGCGCAAGCTGGGCGACGGCGAAGAAAACGATTCAAGAGGCCGTCGATCAGGCGACCACGAATGATATCATTTTAGTGACGAACGGGGTTTATGACGTGGGCGGAATCCCTGCGGGTAAAAGTTCGTTGACGAATCGAGTTTATGTTCCCTATCCAATGACGGTGCAGTCCGTGAATGGTCCGGAGGTTACGAGCATTGTCGGTGCGCCGGGGTCGAACGGGTCGAACGATGTCGATTCGATTCGCGGAGTTTACTTAGGCAATGAAGCATCGCTGATTGGGTTCACTGTGACGGACGGATACACAATAGGTTACAAAGTTGCTGAAGGAGACGATGATCTGGGCGGCGGTCTTTGGATGGGTTCAGATGCTGTGGTTTCGAACTGCGTGATTTCTGGAAATATGAGTGACTGGTCGGGTGGTGGCGTTTACATGAGCCAATACACAACGCTGGCGAATTGTACGGTTTCCGGAAACCAAGCCCGCTCTGGTGGCGGTGTATATTTGGCGAGTTATAGTTCTGAAGTAAACGACTGTGTGGTGAGTAATAACGCAGTGGTTTTTAATGGCTCGAAGGGGGGCGGACTCTATTTTGCGGGTCGATCCAGCGCACTTCGTTGTACGATTGTGAACAATACGTCCGACGAAGATGGCGGCGGGGTTTATTCTTGGGACGAAGGGACGTTGACTGAATGTGTGATTTCTCGAAATCAGGCGGGTGACGGTGCGGGTGCTTTTTTTCGGCAAGGAATGTATGTGCAGGGGGATCTAACGGATTGTCTTATCGAGGAAAACGAAGCAACTGTCTACGGTGGCGGTCTCTATCTGGGATACAACGCAGCCGCTGTGAAATGTATACTTCGCGGGAATTCGGTAACCCATTACGGTGGCGGTGCGTATCTTTTGGATATGGCAATGTTGGATGGTTGCGTGCTTGCTGGCAATACGACACCCGGTCAGGGCGCTGGAGCGTATTTGAAAAATGGCGGAACCCTGCGCAATTGCACGATTAGCAAAAACGCAGCAACGGGTATGGGCGGCGGCGTCCGCTCATACGAAGGCGGAACTCTTCAAAACACGATTGTTTGGGACAATACGTCAGATGCAACGGGGCAAGATATTGCAATCTACGGAAAAGTCCCAACGATTATTTATTCGTGTGCCTCGGATGGTTTGACGCATGGAACGGACAACTGCCGCACCAATAATCCGCTGTTTGAAGATGCGGCAAATACGAACTTTCAGCTCACCGCATTCTCTCCGTGTGTGAATACGGGTGACAATAATGCGTATGTGACTGCGTATGATATCGCGGGGAACCTTCGTCAAGCGGGCGGAACGCTGGATATGGGAGCGTATGAACGCCCCGCTGATCCGACGTTTCTCATCACCACCACCGCAGGTGCAAATGGAACGCTATCCCCGACCAATCCAATTGTGACGCAGGGCTTCAATCAGACGATTTTAATTCAGCCTTCGGGAGGCTATCGCATTGCATCGCTCTCCGTGGATTCGGTGTCGATTCTTCCAATGGTTGGAAGTTATACGTTCACCAACGTGCAAGCGACGCACGAGATCGAAGCGACCTTCGCCGCGAATCCGGATGTTTTATATGTGAATTCCGCTCGTTCGGATGATTTCGGCGACGGCGCAAGCTGGGCGACGGCGAAGAAAACGATTCAAGCGGCGGTCGATGGCGTCGCCTCGGGCGGAACCGTTTGGGTCACCAACGGAACGTATGATCTTGGCGGAAAAGCTGCGCCGGGTTCGGCGCAAGCCAACCGAGTGTGCATCACTCGCCCCGTAACGCTTCGGTCGGTCAATGGTCCTGAACACACTGCAATTATCGGCGCGGCGGGTTCCAACGGTTCCAACGATGTCGATTCGGTTCGCGGCGTTTGCATGAAAACGAACTCCGCACTGATCGGGTTCACCGTTGCCAACGGATATTCGACATCAGATGACTACGGTAACAATGTGTATGCCGAGCCAGGTTCAGGCGTGTGGATGACCACAGGCGCGGTGGTTTCTAACTGTGTAATCACAGGGAACAGTTCGCTGGCTGCTGGCGGCGGAGTCAATGTTTATGGAGGTCTCCTGACACACTCAACGATTTTTGGAAACCAATCAGCATCGGGTGGAGGCGGTGTTTGTCTCAGTTCGGATGGGGTGATGAGCGATTGCGTGGTTTCCAATAATGTGGATACGAGTTGGAATGGCGGTGGCGGTGCTCGTTTAAATTATGGTGGAGAGATCAAGCGCACCGTATTTAAAGGGAACGTTGCAATGTCTGGTGGAGGCGTGCTGAGTGATCGCGGTGGTCCGCTGAACAACTGTTTGTTCGTTGGTAATATTGCATCCGAGGCTGGCGGCGCAGTGGCTGGCACTGAAGCGGTGCTCAATAATTGCACAATTGTTGGAAACAGTGTGACGAACACTTCTACATGGGAAGGTGGCGGCGGCGTGGCTGCGGTTATGTCGGGAATGATGGAGTTAAACAATTGTGTTGTTTGGGGGAACACCTCTCCAACCAATTCTAATTTGGCTGTTGGATCATGGGATACGGTTCGAAATACGTGCGTTCCTGTTGGAGAGGGAATCACGAATGGCGTGGATGGTTGCGTCACGAGCGATCCGTTGTTTGTCAGCGCGACCAATTATCAATTACAGGTTTCTTCGCCTTGCGTGAATGCAGGAACCAATGCGTACGCTCCTGCGGGGACGGATCTCGCGGGCAATACTCGAATAAACAATGGCACTGTTGATATGGGCGCGTACGAGCAAACGACTGTGCTTCTCGAATATGTGATCACCACCGATGCTGGCGCGAACGGAATGATGCTTCCGACAAACCCATCGGTTTTCCAAGGTTCGGAACAGAGAATCACGATCCATCCGCAAGTCGCTTATAAAATCGACACCCTCACCGTGGATGGCTCTCCAATTGCTGTCACGAACGAATACACGTTCACAAACGTGCAATCGGCGCACACCATCGCCGCAACCTTCGCGCTCGATCCGCATGCGTTGAGTGTGACGAGCGGCTCCGGCGATGGCTCCTACACGAATGCAGCGATTGTTCCGGTTTCCGCAGATTCGGCGGCGCTTGGGATGGCGTTTTCTCATTGGACGGTGGTTCCGGTTGACTATGTTTCGGGTCTCGCGAGCACCTCTTCGGCTAGCACCACATTTGTTATGCCGCAGGCTGAGGTCGAGTTGGTGGCAAACTATAAAGGAACGGTTACGGTTCAGAATGTTTCGGTGGCGCAACGTCCCGGGACGAAGCTCGTCGATATTTCTTATGATGTGTTTAGCGGTGCAACCAATGCTGTGACGGTTTCGCTGTCGCTTCTTGATGGTGCGTCGAATGTAACTGCGGCGACGCTTTCGGGTGATGTGGGTTCTGGCGTTGCAATCGGAGCTGGGAAGTCGATTCTCTGGAATGCGGGCGCGGATTGGAACGGTCAGGTCGCCGCGTTGTCCTTCGATGTTTCGGCATCTGCGGGTTCGCTGGTTGGATCCGACATCGTAACCCATTCCGTTGATTCCAGAAATTATACGCTGACCGTGAATTCCTCGCCTGAAGGCGGCTATGGCAAATTGTCCAAAAAGGGATATTATAGTATCATGGCGAATTACGGTTCTGTAGAAAGTACCACGGCGCCCGTTGTCCGAAAGACATCTGGATCTAGAATGTCTGACTGGGAATTCTCGAGCTACGCTTCGGCTTCCGAGGGAATGCCTTATCGATTTGAATATTTGCCGAATACCTCGGTTAGCGGTATTCATCTTGGCGCTAACGAAGGATACGGATGTGTTCAGGTGGATCCCAAGACAGGAACGATAAAGACGGGTGCTCAGGCGCACAACCGGGGTGGCCCAACTCATTGGCGAGATAGCGGCGGAGATTTGCATCAGTATTCTTCTGCTCAATCTAGTTGGGGTTTTGGTGATGCTGCTGGTGGCGTTCGTCGCATTTATGAAGTGACCGGAACGGCACCGTTTTATATGACGCTTAACGAGACCTTCGAAGGAGAGTTTGATACGGAGGAAGATACGAGTGCTTACTTCCGATCTATATCTTTTGTGAGTCGAATCAAGGATCGAGATACATATTTCGGTTCGTTTGAAATGAATTGGGGCGGAATGACGGATATGGCCGGCGATATCAACGCCTACGATTGGGCTTTTGGGGGTTCTGGAGGGGCAGACGTCGCGGAGTTTCTTCTTCAGACCGGATTCGAGAGAGAGTCTGGAAATGACACGAATGAAACGCGAGATGTTTCAGGAGAGCATCATGTTCGATTTTTGGTGAACCCTGGTGATTTGATTGTGGTGGATAATTGGATGCGAGTCGCGGCAGCAACGAAGAACCCAGTAGGGGTTTTGGATGATTTTTCTGAAAGACGGGCGCGCGCTGATCAGTTTGTTTTAACCTCAGAGTTGAGTATGGAGGGTGGATCTGGAGGCGGAGCGAACGACTATGCCTATTTCGATTGGCAAACCATCGGAAACCCAGTTCCAGACACTGGAACTCATTCCAACTATTGCTGGATGTCGGTTGTGACGTGTTCGGTCGAGTCGGTTGAAGGATATGTGAATACAGGCTGGGTCGGAACGGGTAGTGTTCCAAGCTCTGGAAGTTCTTCGACGACTGGCGCGATTACACTATCGAATCTCAATTCTTCAATTTCGTGGGAGTGGGAACTCGGTGGCTATCCGCTGACTGTGAATATCGGAACAGGTTCTGGAAACTATACCAGCGGCGATATTGTTGCGATTTCTGCAGATGATCCGGTTGGGTTCCACCATTGGGAAGGCGATCATGTGTACGACCTTGCCGATCCTTCATCCTCTTCGACCACCATTAAAATGCCGAGTGCTTCGGTTGAGTTGACTCCCGTTTACGCGCCGTTGAACGCTTATGTCGATGCTTCGATGACGAATAATTCGTTGAGTGGAACGTCTTGGGCTAGCGCGAAGAAAACCATTCAGGCGGGTGTTGATATTGTTGCCGAAAACGGAACGGTCTGGGTCACGAATGGCGTTTACAACCTCGATGGTGCAGTCGCGCCGGGCGGAGTGATAACGAATCGCGTGTGCATCACGCGACCGATCACCGTTCGCTCGGTGAATGGCGCAGATGTCACCACGATTGTTGGAGATGGGTGGTTTGGGGATGTTCGTGGGGTTTACATGACGAACGGTTGCTTGTTAACTGGATTTACGGTTCGAGAGGGGAATGCGGGTGAATTTGGTGGCGGCATATTTTTGACAGAGAACTGCGTCGCAGACAGTTGTGTTGTTGTTAGCAATTGGGCGGGTCATCTCGGCGGTGGCGTATACCTTTCCGGTGGCGGAGAACTCATTCGAAGCGTCGTTCGCGGGAACTCGACCGATGTCTACGGGTCTGGTGTTGGGATGTCGGGTGGAGCTGTCCATAACTGTCTCATTACGGAAAATTTATATGCGATAAGTTCGGATGAAGCGAGTGGTGTGTATATGGAGGATGGAGAGTTGAACAACTCCACGATTGTTTCCAATTTTATGGGCGTTGGCGTTTCGGGGATTGGTTCCGTACACAACTGTATTGTTTGGGAAAATGAAAACGGGGATATCAATTCCTTTACCGGAGTTGTGGCTAACACCTGTTCTTCCGACGGCGTGACCAACGGCGTGAACGGATGCATCACAAGCGATCCGCTGTTTGCGAACGCGGCGGCCGGAAACTTCCAACTATTGGAAACTTCACCTTGCTTGGATAGAGGCGATAATGCGTACGCTCCCGCCGGAAAAGATCTCTCAAACAGTGCTCGCATCATTAACGGAACCGTCGATCTCGGCGCGTACGAACGATTCGAGATTGAAGCCGACGGCGATGCCGACGGAATTCCAAACTGGTGGGAGTTGAGCCGTTTCGGTGGCATCACCAATGCGCCAGCTCTTCAGCTGAGTTCCAATGGTGTGAACACCATCCGCGAAGCATTCATCGCTGGGATTGATCCGAATGATCCGCTGGCTAAGTTTGTTGCGGGAGTGGAACGTGTTTCAGGTGCGGGCCCCGTCATTCGCTGGCCGTTGGTTCACGGTCGCGTTTATTCCGTTTATTGGACACCGGATCTGTTGACTCCGTTTACGCTTTTGCAATCCGATATCCCGTGGACACCAGAAGGATTCATCGACCGGGATCACGGTGAAGACGGCGGCGGGTTCTATAAAATTGATGTCCGCTTGGACTATTAGAATGTCGAATATCGAACAAGGAATATTGAATTTCGAAGGATGACTAAACGTAGAAGAGGCTTTCAGCCTCTTTAGCGAGACGGACAGGTTTTGACTGAGAGATAGCGTGTGGGTTTAACGACGTGTGTCGCCCATGCAAACGAGGCAGGATGCCTCGTCTACGATTGAGTTAGGGAGAAGAGATTATGAAAAATAAAATTGGAATAGCAACGCTTGCACTGTTTTCTCTGCTGTCGCTTGGCGTGAGTGCGCAGGATCAAGAGGTGGGGGAGATGATGTTCACCGCCGGAACCGTCATGACCGATGCCTCTTCGAATGAGTGGGCGTGGCTTCAGTGGATGGCGACGGATAGTGAGCTGCTTAGAAATCGGCAGATGGATATCTATCGGAAAAATGGCGATGCTGATTCTTCGAGTTTGTTCTCTTTTCAAGGGCGCGTCCAGCAGGTGACGGATCCTCGGTCGATTGAGCTGTTTCTTTCTCGCGGCGAAATGCTGGGTGAGGATTTGACGGGTCTCGAAATGGCGGTCGATTCGCTTTATGCTGGCGCTGAACCCGTAGGGTCGCTTTCGTTGGCGGAGAAGCTTTCTGCTGTGATTAGCGGTTCGCAGGACGATCCAGATCTTTATCAAAATCTCGTGTTCATGGGGCGGGCGCATCCGGCGGTTTCGATGGCGATTGGTCATGGTTTTGCCGGGAAAATTCCAACCTCTGGAACTTCGACGTTTGAGGTGCGAGATCATTCGACGGATGAAGTGATCGGGCGCGTGACGGTTGTTGCTGGGTCGCCGGAGGTGCTTCCTGCGCCGGGCCCAATTTCTCGTATTCCTGAGTTCTCGCCTAAGGGAAATTTGAATATTCGCTTGCGCTGGGATGTCCCAGACGAGCTGAAGCGGGTTTCTCTGATGCAGTTTGGTTATAATTTGTACCGCGTTGAAAAATATTCTGCCAAGAAATGGTGGTCTTCTTTGCCTCCGACAACGGCGCAGTTGTTGGATCGCGTTGAGAACCATGAAAGCGCAAAGAAGGTCAACCGGATGCCGATTCTTGTGGACGCGGCGACGGCGACTCCGAAGACGTGGTTTGCGGTGGATGATAACGACGGTTTGTCCGAGGGCGGAACGCCGTTTGTGGATGGCGCGGAGTATTATTACTATGTGACCGCGCTCGATCTTCTCGGTCGAGACGGTAATCTTTCGGGTGGGTTTCTTACATACCCATGCGACCGGATGGCGCCTTCCGTTCCTAGCGGCGTGAAGACCCGCACAATCAGCGATTATGTGGATGGAGAACGCCTCCAGTGGGTCGAGGTTTCTTGGGCGCACAACACGAACGATTTGGATGCCGCTCGTTATTATGTTTATCGGCATACCGGCATGGCGGATATGCAGAGTAATGCGATTTATGCAGTGTCTAATCGGATTTCCGGTGCGATCGTTCCTGAAGAAACCGATACGCGACTGAGCTACGAAGATCGGTCGCTTTCTTCCAATGATTGGAACATTACTTATTGGTACACCGTCAGAGCCGAGGACAATGCGCGTTGCACAAACAATCTCTCCGGAAATAGCGGTCCAGCGTACGGATTGGTTCGAGATTGGGTTGGCCCAGGCCCAACCACGGGCGCGGTGATGAAAATTCAGGTCCAAAGTTTTACATGTTCCTTCGAAAAACACACCGATCCAACGATTCCAGGAAGCAATAATGTCGAACTAGCCTGCACGCGTCCGGATAAGGATGATTCGATTCAATGGACGGAGTTTTCCTCTCGCTCAAAAACGAATCTTCTTGCACGGCTCTACTTTGAGGACGGAAGCGATTATGTGGCAAAGGGGTTCTTCTTTAGTCAGGAGCAAGATGGTTCCGAGCTTCAAATTTTTTGCCGAGTAGGGTCTGATAGCGGTAAAGTGAGCGAGTGGGCGTATGCATCCGATAAAATTCCGGATGTGGATCCTCCTTCCGCAGACATCGGTTTACAGTTTAAAGGTGAGTCCTTTTTCTTATCCGTTTCCACGCCAGGACCGCATCATTATGGAGACGACGACGAAATTGATACGCCGGAAGGAGTCGTTCCGACCGATGAAGAAGGGCAGGGGGCTGTTCGAATTTATCGCAGGGTTGATGGGGGTAATCGGAAGTTTCTGGAACAAGTCGTTGTGACTAATGAGATCGATGAGATTGTTGTAAAGGATAGTTCCGGTGGTTTAGTGAATGGTGGACGTATTTGTTATTATTTCCAGAAATTCGACGAACATGGCAACGCTGGGCCAATGGAGTTTTGGGACTGTTTCGACTTTAATCCGCGTGTGGAAATGCCGGTGCCGCTGCTGGAAACAATCAATTCAACTGGCGAGGCAACTCATAAACCTGGACTGAAACTCAACTGGTTTTGCACAACTCCAGGCGTGGAACGGTTCGAAATTGCGGTGGGCATCCTCGACGGAGATCCTCTTCCAATCTTTGGAAAACAGGAGTACGTGGCTGAAGAAAGCAATGTCACGGAAATGGATTTTGTCACGGGCGGCGTCACAAACAGAGGACAGGTTAAGTTCTACCGAACGGGGCGCATCGGAACCACGTTTGGTCTCGAAGGGTATCCGTTGTTCGAAATGGAGAATTTGATTGATCTGGATAGAAAATATTACTTCAAGATTCGCGCCATCGGAACGGTTGGAACGCTTGGCGAATGGAGTAATGCGGAGGAGTTCCGCTGGACAACTGTTCCGCTTGAGGGTCCAAATGTTCCATGGCCTGCACGAGCTTTGCCGGATGTTCAGAACAATACGTTCCATCCAAAACTTTCGCCGATTCTGTTGGACCCTTCTATGTCTGGATATCTTGCCGACCCAGCCGTCGGGATCCAGGTGGGGGAGCTTCCCGTCGTTCGTTATAGAGAAGACACACAACTCCGCAAGGTTGTGGTGCTGGAAGAGTATATCCCGATGGATTATCTGTATACAAACAGGGCGAACTCTGTAGAAACGATTATGCCATGCGTACTCTACCGCCAGCAACTCGCAAACACATTGTATGAATCGGTTAGTGGCGATGTGGTGCAGGTGTCTCCGCTCATGGAGCAAATCGCCTACGGAGTCAAGGAAATAGAAAAGGAGTACGAAACGACCGTCTACGATCCTTTCATCGAATTTCGTGAGGGCGAAACCAAGGCATTAGAGATGTTTTTGATAGATACTCAGCCCGTTATTCGAGGCGCGAAATATCAATATATGATAATGCGTTTCGATCCAGAAACCAAGGAACTCGACAAAATTATCCCAGCCGGAACCATAACCATTCCATAGTCCGGCGGTGCCGGAGTGAATACCGAATATCGAACAAGAAATATTGAATTATGAAAAAAACAATCTCTCTATTCCTCATTTCGTTTGCGCTTGTGGCGCAAGCAGATTTCGTCTATCGCGTCGGAAATTCGTTTCTGACAACCGCCGATATGGATGGCGATGGACGCGCTGACCTCGTTCTTGTGGACGGCTCAAACGTCACCGTGCGCGTCGGTTATCAGCTATCCGACGCCACTCTGAGCTGGTCAGCTCCTCGGTCGCTTCGTTTGGATGAGATCACCGATATCGCTTGCGGAAATTTTCGAAACAAAACAATGGATACGCTCGCTGTTTGTTCGCCAGCTCTAAACCGCTTCACATTTTTCGAACTCGCCACAGCAAGCCAACCCCCCGTTCCGGTGGCAGCGTATGGACAGGGCATCGGACCAGAAGCGCTGGTTGCAACTGACTTATCAAGCGGAAGCTACAAAGATCTGCTGGCGGTTTCTTCGATGAATGGACTCTCTAAATATATGGTGGAACGACTCCAGTCGACAGGACAGGAGTTGGTGTCCGAGGGAAAGGATGAAGTCGGATCGGTTTGGAGGCACATGAACGAGGTCGAATATGAGTCTGGAAAAACCGGCGTGGCGCTGATCGATCTAAATTCAGGAGGAAAGCTTCGGATTTATGATCCGGATGAAAAAGGGCTTAATCATATCGGCTCACTAAGCATTCTCGGCGCAACAAACGCTGCGTACGTTTCTTTCATTTCAGAGAAATATAATACCGCTCAATTCGTCGTTTGGAACGATGGAGGGGAGTCGATTCAAACCTTCGCGTGGAACGGTTCAGCGTTTACTTCCTTGGCATCCTACGATCTTGATAATCCAATCGAATCCATTTTTGTGGTCGGCGCGGATCAGCTAGCCGTTGTTTTTAAAAACGGCAAAGGGGCTTCTCTATACAGTTATAACGGGTCGAACGCCCCAAAAAAGATTCAGGATTTTTCGATCTCGTCGTTCAAAAATGCGGTCGGTTTTCTCTCTCTCGGATCCGACGATATTGTGATGCTTTCTTCCTTTTCAGGTGATTTGTCCGGTGCGGTAACGGTTGATCAGCTAACCGCCTCTGGCGACGGGTATGTTTCCGTCGGAACCGAAATTCTTCCAAGCTTTGGAAAATCGCCGAGATCTGCAAACATCATGACATTTGAGGGCGAGCCGTTTGTTGATAACACGCCGCGTCGCTTACAGGTTTTGAGGGCAGGGGACTGGGTTTCTGATTCCAAGCTAACAGCCGTCATTCAAGCAACGGTCGAAACCGATCGCAGTATCGAGCAAGGTCTTGGCGACGCAGAAATGGTCGAGCTGGGTGCAACGCACGCCTCTGCCAGATATGCGCTTCAAAGCCAAATTCACGACGCCATTTCCATGTATAGCTTCGACGAAGCGCGGGGCGACGAAGTCGCCGTCGTCATGCTCATGCCCGATCCCGGTCTCTACGGAACCGGAATCGAAGTTTCCTTTTCAGTCGAACCATCTGGGTCGATCTATTATCGGACAGATCTTTCCAATGATTGGAACCTCTACACCGCCCCATTCGCGCTCTTCGCCGACACCGACGTTCAGTATTTTGCCGACACATCAAACGGACGTTCCGTGATTCGAACCGCCGAATACCGCTTCACCGAATCGCCATCAAATCTCGACTCCGACGGCGACGGAATCCCCGACTACGTCGAACTCGCCAACGGTCTCGATCCAGAAAATAGCGGACTCGACTCCGACGGCGACGGCTACTCCGATCTTGACGAATTGCTGGAAGGAAGTAATCCGACAACAACCAACAGCATCCCCGCCAACAGCAACCGCGTCGAACGAAGCGTCATATACAATCAAGGAGTTTATGCAAATCCGTACGACGGAGTCGTCACAAACTACGCAAGACCATTTGAGGGGACTCAGTACTGGTTGTACTCCCCAGACGGCGCACAACACGGCTACGCGAAAACAAAAACCAATGAGTATTTCGCCGTCTTCGAAGGCGTACCCCTATCGATGGATCCGCCATTCGTCACCATCATCTCAGAACCGCGCTATAACCTGCGCGACGTCTCGGTGATCGGAACAAACAATCAGCACGGCGTTGAAGTTCTCGGAGTTGTTCTGCTCCCGACCACAACCGAAAGCGAAGTGGTTTACGAATATCAATACGGGGAACTTTACTCCGAGGCTGCCAATTGGCTCGCCGCCGCCCGTTCGCTCTACGATAATCAAACTCGTATTTATCGAGTAGAAACGCTGAACGAGAAAGATGTCGTTGCCGGACTCTTGATCGAGCGCAAACTCGCCGATCTCCTCCTCGACCGAGGCGTCATTTCCAATGGTTGGAAAACGCTCTTCAAAGGACGCTCTGCTGACGCAACAATGAGCGGACTCTCCGCATCCGATCTCCAAGGTTTGGAAGTTAAAGGTTCCGGCGGAGAACCGGCGTACCACATTCCGACACTCATAGAAGAACTCATCTCTGCGCCGCAAAATCAATTGCAATACCTCGCGCAAGACCTCTACGCCATCTGTAGCGTTCTCGGACGAAGCACAAACAACATCGGCAAATATCCGCTTCCGGTCGATGTCCTGCGCAAATTCATCTACGACGGAACGCTTCAAAGCAACTACCTCGCTGTCACAACACGAACCACCGCGCAGCTTAATTACGCTTACACCGAAGTCGCGCAAGCCCTAGCGCAAGTCACCGCCCGCTCCTCCGCAACCTTCACGCTCGCCGTGCGGACAAACTCCTTCGATGCCGCATATCCCGTGCTCTACACCAGCGACGGAACCGCAAAAAGCCTCTATACCGACTCTGGGAATCCGTACAAATTCCCAGTCACATTCACCCTGCAGGCAGGAGCCACGCTCGGCGTCGAAGCCTTCACCGACGTCGCATGGAACGACTGCCCAGGAACCGATCCGCTCGAAATCATCTCTATATCCCTCACCGCCGTGCCAACCGCCACAGGAGCCGACGCCAACGGAAACCTCATCCCTGACGACTACGAAAACATCTTCCTCGTCGGAAGCGGCGGATCGCCAACCAGCGACCTCGACGGCGACGAATATAGCGACTTGCAAGAATATCTCGATGGAACCGACCCGAACAACGCAAGCAGTCACGGAACTGGAGGAGGACTCGACATGAGCCCGCCGATCGTCGAACTCAACATCGACGCCTCCGACCTAACCATCGACTGGCCCGCGAAATACGCATCCGACTTCGTCTTTGTGATCCAATACACCGATGAGCTCGGTGAGGAATTCATCGACGAACAAGAGCTAGCCCGCGGCGACCTCTCGGCCTCCATTGACTCAACCAAAAGCGACGCACGCTTCTACCGCGTCATTATGCGCACCCGATAAAAAAACAGTTGTTCTTTGCAGGATCACCCAAGTAGCGCCATGTTCCGACATAACGCTTCCACATCTGGCATATCTGCTACACGTTCAGAAACAAACCGCACCTCCTGAAGCCCGCGACTCCGCCAGTTGTTCCGGTAACGAACATAAAGCGGGTCCGCCCACGTCGATACCACGCAAGCGGTGGGTGGAAGCCGATGAAGAAAACATCCGCCACGAATAATTTTTGAAGTCAATTGTGGCCATACATCAATAACGACCATCTCCAACTGTGGAAAACGTCTTACGAATTCATACACATATACCCAGTTTCCTGGAGCAATGATTGTGAGGGCATGCGTCGACGGATCGAACCCGCTCTCTCGAACAAAGGAGTCCACCACCGCACGAGCCTCATGGAAAAAGGTGCTCCCAGCTGATAGATCAATTCCGTTGCGCGAAACATTTGGTAGTAGTTGGTTGAACCAGTGAATGGAAAATTCGGCGGGGAGTTCGGAGGCGACATGTTTTCGCAAGAGCTCTGCATGTGACGGGTTGTTCACGGTGATCGCATCTAAGTTCTCCTCTAAATAGGCGGAGAAACGGTGCGGAACTTCTGTGCGTTCGACGCAGTCGAGCAAGTCCTGACATAAGCGACGGACCATTCGGTAACGTTTCGATAGATAGAGCAGCTGTTTTTCGGGATCCGCGTCTTCGCTTACTAGCCCAGGAGTTTCTGCCATGATCCGGTCTGCTATATAAAAGTTGGAATGAAGCCAAGGTGCGCAACGCAACGACATCCGGAGTGCATCCTCTGTCGCGATCGCCTCTTGCAGTGCAGTCTGTCTTCGCTTTACTAAGTTGATTCGTATCGGATAATGGGTCAGCTCACTCAGTAGATTTCGGCACGCCTTTAAAACATTGTCGAGTTCAGCGCAATCTTGTTCAATATCCTGGACGACCTCACGAGGTAAGCTGCTCAAATTTTCGTTGGACGATGTTGTGAAAAATCGATCCGGTTTATGTGTGATTTTTGAACGTCCCCACTCCGACAACAAGCCGGCGGTCGTGTGTTCTAACGCAGCACCCCCAGAACAGTTCGTTATCTCTAAATCTGGTATGGAATGGATCGCCGCAATGTAATGGTTGAAGGCCTCCCAGAGCATTTTTAAGGACTCATCAGCAACAACGACTCCCAAGCCATCAGCTGCTGGGAGTTCTAGTATCTCGGCGCGGTCCACTTTTCGCGATGGCTCAGCGTAAAGTCGTCCGTCCGTCCCGTAACAATAGTCCTGACCAATCAAGGCAATTGAACGGAAGCCGATTCGGATTAAATAGTCCAGCGCGTGTACTGAAACCGTTTTGTTGAGAGCGACATGGAAGAGAGGAAAATCAAAGGTTCCAGCCACTTGATTAAATGGCATAGAGCTTCCGGCGCACCATAAAATGTTGTCGAAGCGATCTGCCACCTCCGGAGCGACCTCGGCCGTTGCCACAAGTAACGCATCTGGGCGCAGCTCTTCCGGCCAGTTACACCCAGCAAGTGCGTCACCCTCGATAACAATATCCGGGACAATTCCAACCGAATCCAACGTTCGAACAGCATGCCCGACCGCCGCAATTACAACCGAATCCTTCAACTCCTGCAAAACATCCAACTCGTTTGCCAACGACGGACCTGCCCCGCAAAGAATAACCCTTGCATCCGCCGGAATTTTCCCAGAAATAATCCTTGGACCGAGCGCCATTTTTTCCAAATTGCAACACGCAGCCCTCAAACGAATCAATCCACGCCGCTCCTCAGATAAAAAATTGTTTAGCGCAACCTTCACTTGCTTGCGAACCGCCTCAAGTTCCTCGGGAAAACGATCCTGATATACATCATCCGCAAGCACGCGCACCTTTTTTTGCGGAAGGATCGATGTCAATACAGCCGCCTTTTCGCCCTCAGAACCGTCACCAAGACGCGACAAAATCGTCCGACCACTCGTCGATGAAGCTGAATCATCATCATGAAGCCCCAAAAGAAACGTTTCGGGTGGAAGCCGTTTGCGAAGTGTAGGCAACGCCTTGGACGGACCAAGGTAAACGAGCAAACAGGGCGTTTCCTCTATCGAAAACATCGGATCCATTGGAACGCTCTCCGCCACAGGGGTCGCCAGCATGGAAATCGCAATGTTGTAAAACTCTTCAAGTATTGTTTGTCTAGACATGCAGCAAAGTTTAGCAGGGTAAATGCCAAGAAAGCTTTCAGCTATCAGCTTGTCGGTGAATTAAAAAGGGGTATATTAGGCGTACCTTTACGAAACGTTAGAGAGAAACAAAATGAATACACAAATTGATCAGGCGCATTTGCAGAGCGCTTTGCTGGATAATTTTCCTCACCCGGTGATGTTGATCGGGAAAAACCGTAAAGTCATTGCAGCGAATCCGACAGCATGCGAGCTGGGTGCTGGGGTTGGCAATTTCTGCTGGGGTGGGTTTGGAAAATGTATCTTCATCCCAGATGCTGATCGAGATTATTTTATCGCGCATGAGGAGGCTCCGCCGAAGGGCACACACTGTTCTTTCTGTAAAGCGGAGGAGTGCCTGAGCGGACAAATACCGCAAAACGACCCTGCGGTTAAGGCTTTTGGTCGTGTCTTCGATACCTACTGGACTCCGTTGGATGATGATCGGTTTTTGCATTACGCCATCGATGTCACGGAAAAGAAACAAGCCGAGGAGGCACTACACGAGAGTCACGCGCGTTTTAGAGCACTCTTCGACGGGATGAGCAATGGCGTGGCTGTTTATAAAGCCGTTGACGATGGGGAAAACTTCGTCTTCGTGGATCTGAATAAAGCGGGACAAGAAATGGACAAAATGCCGAGGGAGATGGCGGTTGGACGGAAGGTTACTGATGTTTTCCCAGGCGTTGCAGCGTTTGGAATGCTGGACGTTTTTCGTCGCGTATGGCGAACGGGCGTTTCTGAGGAGCATCCGCGTTCTGAATATAAGGACAATCGAGTCTCTTTCTGGCGGAAGAACAGTGTCTATAAATTGCCATCTGGTGAGATCGTCGCAACCTATTCCGACGAAACAGCTGCCAAGCATGCAGAGACCGAATTGGTCGATCAAAAGCGGCGACTTGATAACATTCTTCAGGGAACAAACGTTGGAACGTGGGAGTGGAACGTGCAAACTGGAGAGGCGAGGTTTAACCAACGCTGGGCAGAGACGATTGGCTACACACTCCAAGAGCTATCGCCTACATCCATTGATACATGGATAAAGTTTGCCCATCCTGACGATTTGGTCGAATCGAATCGGCTCCTGCAACAATGCTTCAGTGGGGAGACCGAGCACTATGACTTTGAAGCGCGTATGCGCCACAAAAACGGTAAATGGGTCTGGGTGCTCGACCGAGGAAAGGTCGCCACAAGAACCAAAAATGGCAAGCCTGAATGGATGTATGGGACACACCAAGACATCACAAAACGCAAGCAGGCGGAGGTCGTTCTAAAAAGAAGCGCTGAGATTGTTCGAGGAAGTTCCACCGTGGCGTTCCTGTGGTGCAATGCGGCGAACTGGCCCGTGGAATATGTGTCCGAAAATGTGGTTCGTCTCTTCGGCTACACAGCCGAGGATTTCACCAGTGGTCGTGTTGTGTATTCCGCGATCATTCATCCTGAGGATGTAACGCGGGTTGGCGAAGAGGTGGCAAAGCACAGTTCCGATCCCACGTGTTTGCATTTCGAACACAAACAATATCGCATCATCACCAAAGACGGTGTTGTGCGCTGGGTGGAAGACCAGACGAATATCCGCCGAGACAAAAACAATCAACTCACTCACTACGAGGGATTAGTCATCGACATCACCGAGCGCAAACTTGCAGAAGAAACAATTAAGCAGCGAGGGCAATATCTAACGGGTCTGAACAATGCCGCAGAGACGCTGTTGGCTTCGGCCAATATCGTGCCGTTTCAGGCATTTGTGAACCAGCTTGGACCCGCCTCGAACGCCAGCCGAGTGTATGTTTTCATGAATCATCAGTCCGATCGAGGCGACTTGATGATGAGTCAGGTCGCAGAATGGTGCGCCGAGGGAATTCATCCAGAAATCGACAATCCAACGCTACAGGGGCTGGCCTATAAAAAAGGGATGCCAAACTGGCGTGAAGTACTTTCCAAAGGTGGGCTTGTCACCGGGTGTGTTGCCGACTTCCAAGAAAAAGAACGAGCGATCCTTGAACCACAGGGGATCCAAGTGGTTCTAACAATCCCTCTCATTGTTAACGAGGAATTCGTAGGCTTCATCGGGTTCGACAACTGCGTTTCCGAACGCAAATGGGACGCGATAGAACAAACCTTCCTGCAGGCATCTGCCAACGATCTGGCCCAGGCGATTCGACGAACACGATCGGATGAACAGGTGCGTGAATCGCTGAGAGAAAAGGAGGTGCTCCTGCGCGAAATACACCATCGCGTCAAAAACAACATGCAGGTTATCGTCAGCCTGTTGAGAATGCATGCGAGGCGCTCGGACGACAAACATCTACAGGGCGTATTCCGCGACTGCCAAGATCGCGTCAACGCCATGTCCTTGATCCACGAGTCCCTCTATCGATCAGAAGATCTGGTTCGAATCGATACAGAACCCTATCTCGAAAAACTCTGTCGAAACCTACGCCAAGCCCATGGTGCCTATGGCAAAGAAATAACATTAACCGTCGGGAAGGATGATCTACCGTTGGGGATGGATCAAGGCGTAGCGGTTGGAATGATTGTGTGTGAACTGGTATCCAACATCTTCAAACACGCATTCCCAGAGGAAAAATTTGGATCGGTGTTGGTTCGTCTGTCCAGCATCGGAGACACCGAGGTAGAACTGATTGTTCAAGACAACGGAATTGGGCTTCCGGTTGACGTTGATATCCGAAACACATCATCGCTCGGTTTACATTTGGTATCGATCACCGCAACACATGAACTCGGTGGAACCATCGAGGTGGAACGAGATGAGGGCACACGTTTCATCATTCGTTTCAAACGCAAAAATATTTAATTCTAAGGGATAGAACAATGGAATCAAAAAAAGTCATGATCGTAGAGGACAGTGCTCTAGTCGCAGAGGACTGCCGCCGCTGCCTCGAAAGCCTCGATTTTAGCGTCACCTCCTTGGTGGCATCTGGCGAGGAAGCCATCGAAATAGCCGAAACGGATTGCCCAGACATTGTACTCATGGACATTCATCTGCGAGATAAGATGAACGGTATTGAGGCGGCAGAACAGATCCACTCACGTTTCGGCATCCCCGTTGTCTTCCTATCGGCCTATAGCGATCACGGATTGCTCAAACAAGCCCGAGAAGTCGGTTCATTTGGCTACCTAATTAAACCATTCGAAGAACGTGAGCTCTTCGCCACGCTCGAAATGGCACTCTACAAAGCAAAAACAGACAAAGCCATCCTTGCAGAAGCAAGACTGGAAGCCACCGCGACATTAGCCGGCGGCATCGCTCATGATTACAACAACCTGATGTGCGTCATCCTAGGAAACGCAGAATTAGTTCGCAAGAATCTTGGCAAAGACAATCCAAACACCAATAAACTTCAGCAGATCGAGGACGCAGCATGTAAGGCTAGCGATCTGGCTCAACGCCTCCTTGCATTTGCACGCGCCGGAACGTACCAAAAAGCGAAAATCAATATAAACACAATCGTAGACGATACGCTTCGGGTTCATGAACAACACCTCCCCGAAGGCATTCGAATCAGGTGCGACCTAGAGAAAGCCCTCTGGGCGGTTAAAGCCGACAGAGCGCAGATAGAAATGACCCTAACCAGTTTATGCACAAATGCATCTGAGGCACTTGATGGAAGCGGAGAAGTACGCATTACGACGCGGAACATCACCATAGATCATTCTTTTTCGAAAAAACATCCTGAAATAAAACCCGGTCGGCATATTATTTTCAGCATTGAAGACACCGGATGTGGAATGCCAGCGGATATACTCGCGAAAGCCAAAGAGCCCTTCTTCTCGACCAAATTTCTGGGACGAGGACTCGGGCTTGCCGCGGTCCACGGCATCATTGAAAACCACAAAGGGTGCATTCTTATTGAAAGCGAAGAAAGAAAAGGCACAACCTGCACCCTATACCTACCAGCGATTGAGGATGAGATAAAATAACAGGCAAAAAGTTGCCTGATTCGACAATGTTTCTCAGCCCTTATACAAAACGTCCTTTTTTGAGTTTCGCCTCGCAATATGAATAGAGCCACTTCGA
>JAOZMR010000109.1 GCA_029934215.1 Pontiellaceae bacterium
GTCCGGTTTGATGAGGGGGGAACCCGCTTCGGCGGGTTCCTCTACTCTACCGTTCATCTGCGGATTAAGTTTTCCAATGTTCGGAACCATTCGCGTTCATTCGCGCAATTCGCGGTTAAACTCTGGGTTGTGTTGCCTTTTCTTAATGCTTAGATTTGCTCAAAAAAGGATTCCTGTTCAATGTGCGGAACGTATTTTTTTAAGAGAGCGATCAGCGCGCCGTCCTCAAGAAAAAGCCAGTCGTTTTCCCCGCCGATCCAGCACATGCGCGATGCGGTAAAGGTTCGATTCTTTTTGTCAGAAAGCTCCAGTTTTAGCACGGGTTCGAAATAGAGCTGTTTTTCAAGAATGGCTTGAGTGTTTCTGAGGTTTTGACCAAAGCTTGTCGCATATTTGATCATTTCCTGAATGGAGTCGGTGCTTGCGGAGTGGAGAAGGATTGTTTTCTTTTTCACCTCCACAATGATGCGAGCGTTTTTCTTTGCCAGCTTTTGGGCAAGCTCCTTTGCGATTTCAACTTCGGTCAGCAAAAAGTCGCTCTTTATCTTTTTTCGGCACGACACTTGCCCGTTGGGTGTTTCGGCGAGCTCATGCGTGTCTGGGATTGCATCCAAGTCATCCTTCGACTTTTTTTGAGAGCAGACAATTCGAACGCCGCGTTTTCCGGTGACTTCGCGGAAGTAATACAGGGTTCCTTTTCGATTCGTGTAGGTCAGTTTTTTATTTGTGGTCATCATTTCTCCTTATTTCTAAATTGTTTTGTCCGCAAGTTCCAACCCTTGGAACATTTTCTTCCAACCTTTGGAAAATCTGCGTCTATCTGCGTTCATCTGCGGATTAAATCTTCCAATGTTCGGAACTTCGTTCCATTCGTGTGAATTCGTGTCCATTAGTGGTTAAACCTCTTTCTCTCAGAATCTGTTTCGCGCAGGAGACGATCGATCATTCCGCCGCGGGTCACATGCGGGAGCCATCGCTTTTCTGCCTGTTCGAGTACGAAGCGATTCCTTTGTTCCGCCGCCGCGAGGTCGCCATCGAGGTTGCGCATTTCCAAAATTAGGATGCGGTTTTCTTCGAGTGCCTCGCGGACGCCGGGCGCAAATGCGGCTCGCTCTAGCCCCCACGCCGGGCACCAGATGATCGGCTTTTTCAGCTCCAGCAACTTTGTGAAAATCTCTTTTTCCATGGGGGAGTGGAAGCCGCTCAAATAAACATCCGCGTTGGGGATGCTTGTCGGGGCGACATGCATGTCGCCCTTATGGGAGCAGAGGATTCCAAGCCTTGGAAGATTCCAGAGCGAAGGGTTGCCCATGCCGCGCAGGTCGTTTCCAAATTGTTGCACGCAGCGCCAGGGGTTCATTTGAATGTAGCGGCGAATGTTTTTTTCCGCCTCCGGCGTGCGCACAATCATTTCGTAGTAGTTGCGGTGCCAGATGCGCATCGCAGGGGCGAGGCGGGCAGGGGCGAGGCAGGCAGGGGCGAGGCAGGCAGGGGCGAGGCAGGCAGGGGCGAGGCAGGCCTCGCCCGTACTGCGCCGCCGCAATTCTCGCGATACGGCGGATTTGAAGCCGCCAATGATATCGCCCAAGCGTAAGTGGCCTCCTTCCATCCGAATTAAGGCATGAAAATGGTCGGGCATAATGACGGCCTCTTCCCATTTCATAAAGGGTGCCTTTTCCGCCGTGATGCGCATGCGTTCTTCAATCAGCTCTCGTTCGGGCGAGACCTGCCTCGCCCCAGATTCACCAAAGGGCTTCCCTTTCGCCGCCTGAATAAATTCCCGATGCGCGCACAGCGTCACAAAATATAAACCGCCTCCGGCGTAATCGTGGCTCTTCAGCCGAATCGACCGACGCCCCGCCGGGCGTGGCTTCGGCGAAGACGGATTGCGACTCTCTGGGTTGTATTGGCTTTTGTTCATCATTTTTCCAATGTTCGGAACTTTTCCTTTTGTGGTTTTTTGTGCTTTTTGTGGCTAAAATCTCTTCCGTGTTTTTCGTGGCTGATTGCTGTCCTCTGATCTCCGTCCTCTGTCCTCCGGTCAGAACCCCAGCTCTTCCAAATACCCATCCATCTTCGTCCGCACCCCCGCCAGTTCGTTTTCCAACCCTTGGATCTTTTCCTGAACGGCGGGAATATCCACTTCCGGCTCCGGCTCAAACGTGTCCACGTAGCGCGGAATATTCAGGTTGAAATCATTTTCCTCGATTTCATCGAAGGTGGCGGAATAGCTGTATTTTTCAATTACCTCACGCTTCTGGAACGTCTCGACAATTTTGTCCATGTGCTTCGGTTTCAAAACATTCTGATTGGTTCCCTGTTCAAATTCGCGGGAGGCATCAATAAAGAAGACATTCTCTTTACCGTTCGGCTTGCGCGCCTTGTCGAAGATCAGCAGAGCTGCCGGGATTCCCGCTCCGTAGAACAGGTTGGCGGGCAGACCGACCACGCCCGCTAGCAGGTTTTCTTCGATCACTGCTTTACGGATTTTTCCTTCGGCGGCTCCACGGAAGAGCACTCCGTGCGGAACCACCACGCCGACGCGGCCTTTGCCTTCCACCGCGGTGGCGAGCATGTGCATGATAAATGCCCAGTCGCCTTTGCTCTTTGGCGGGATGCCCCTTGAAAATCGTTCAAAGCGGTCGCCCGCCGCCATTTCCTGCCCCCATTTATCGAGCGAGAAGGGCGGGTTGGCGATTACCACATCAAACTTGAGCAGGCTGTCGCCTTCCAACAACTGCGGTTCGCGGATGGTGTCTTCCCACTCAATGCGGGCAGAGTCCACTTCGTGCAAAAACATATTCATTTTGCACAGAGCCCAGGTCGCCCCGTTCATTTCCTGTCCGTAGAGCGAAAAGTCGCGGCTTCCAACCTGTTTGGAGGCTTTGATCAGTAGCGATCCCGAGCCACATGTAGGATCGCAAATGCGATTATTTTTTTCCGGCGCCACCAGACGCGCCAGTGTTTCGGACACTTCGGAGGGAGTGTAGAATTCTCCCGCTTTCTTGCCAGCCTGCGATGCGAATTTTGCAATCAGGAACTCGTACACATCGCCAATCACATCCAGATGACCGACACGCTCCTGTCGAAGGTCGAGCTTCGGGTTGTTGAAATCGTCGAGCAGGTTTTTGAGCCGTTCGTTGCGCTGACGCGGTTTGCCGAGGTTGTGCTCGCTGTTAAAGTCGATATTGCGGAACACGTTGTGTAGCTTGGCTTTGTTGGCATCTTCAATCTTTTCGAGCACCGTGTTAATCGTCTGCCCGATCTCGGGGTCGTTGCGCTTTCCGTAGAGATACTCAAACGTGCAATCCTCAGGAATTGAAAAGCGTTCGTTGTTCATTGCCCGTTCAATGCGCATCGTATTGCCGTTGTACTGTTTTTCGTACTCGGCGATTTTCGATTTGCGCACATCGCTCAGGTATTTCACAAACAGCATCGTCAGGATATAATCCTTATACGTGCTCGGTTCAATTGTTCCTCTAAATGTGTCGCAGGCGCTCCACACCACGTTGTAGATATCGTTTTTAATTTGCTGGTCACTCATTGGTTTTCTCCTTCCATCAATTTCTTGCAGATGCCTTCGGTTAGGGACTGCTTCTGTTTCGCTAATTCGGTCATCAAATTTTGTTCCTGCGCTTCAAGCGCCAGCAGGTCGCCGATCCGTTTCTGGATTTGGAGCGGGGGCAGGGGGGGGTTGCACTTTTTCCAGTTCGCTTCGTCGGATCACAGGCATCGCCACTCCAGCTCCAGACGCGATATGTAGTTTCTCGAAAACTTCACGATGTCCGAGCACCCACGCCAGATAGTCCGGCAGAATGCGTTCCGTATCTGGCCGCAGAATAAAAAACATGCCGCCCGCCACGGTCGGCCCAGTCAGACCGCGAACGGTACAGACAAAAGGGGCGGAGCCTTTCCCCATAAACAGCACGTCGCCTTCTTTCAAAAGTTGTTTTGTCGGATCGCGCTCTGGGTTGAACCGGAGCGCGCCTTCCGTTGCAACTCCGCTTCGATCGGGACGAATGTCCTTAATTTGAATCAGCGTTACGTTTCCGTTTTTGTCGCCTTTCGGCTTGGAGCGAAACTAGTAGCCGAGTTGGATTTGGACTAGGTTTCGGATGGTTTCTTTTTGGGCCATTTCTGAAATTTCTAATTACGGTTTGTTCGTTACTGTTGCTGGTTATTTCAAACTCCCTCTTGACCGTCAAGGTTTGTTCTGTAGCTTCTGTGGCAGTAGACAACAAACCGTTGGAAGATTTGAGACAAAAGTTTCCGAACCTTGGAAACAGCCATCGGTGCAGGCTGTGGCGGTCAAAAAAAAACAGACGAAATGCATAGTGAGAAAGAAATCTGCGGCCTTTTTTCATCCCCCCGCTTTGAGCGAGTGAAGGCGTTGGTGGATGCTGATCAATTTTTGATGGACGGGTGAGATTTGTTTCCAACTATTGGAAAAGGTGAGTCCATGAAATTTCATTTTTCCTGCCACGATTTCTTTGGCGTCGGCGAGGGTTTGTTTTTCGAAAAATAGTTCGAGCGATGCGGATGGGTTTTCGTCGGAGAGCTCAAGGTGTATGAGTTCGTGAATGGCGCGGTACAGATTTTGGCGGGCGGGCGGCAATGCCCCAATGTGTTTGCACCCAATACACCACGCCTCGGCTTCTTCGAGGTTTCCAGTTGCGAGAGCGAGCATCCCTTTTAGTTCGCCGATACGCAGCGTGTGCCACGCCGAGTCCTCTTCGAAGAGTACGCCGATGGCGTCGGAGATGGTTTGCTGATCGTTCAGCCCTAGCTCATCGAGATGATCCGCGAAGTCGTTTAGCTCTTCGGGAGACATCTGGTGTAGCGTGAGCAGTTGCGGGCGAAGGGTGGCTCCGGTGGTTTTGTTGCTCCAGATTAGATCGTCGGGCGAATAGACCTCTGACATGCCGGGCACGAGGATGCGGCAGGTGTAGATGCCGCAGTGGAGATATTCCGCGCAATAGATTTTATGCCCAGCGTGGGTGATGATGGATTTCAGATAGTCAAATTCCTCGGCGGTGCTGCCCTCGAAATTCCAGTCGGTGAATTCAAAGTCAGGCGGGTCGCCGAACATTTTCCAGGAAAGAAGTCCGTCGGAGTCGATGAAATGACTTTCGAGATTCAGTTCGTCGGCAACGGCTTCGATATCGTGCGACGGGGGTTGAAAAACATCGAGCTGATCGAGCCCGCGCCCCTGAAGAAGTTCGGTGACGGTGCGTTCGAGCGCGATCTCGAATCGGCAGTTCGCGCCGAAGGCGGCGTAGCATCCGCCGTTTTGAGGGTTCACCAGCAGGACGCAAATCGCAGGGAATTGCCCGCCCAAAGATGCGTCTTTAACCAAGATGGATAGCCCGTGCGCCTGAAGCTCTTCGATGTCTTTTTGTATGCGAGGCGTTCGGGCGAGTATTTCTTGAGGCACGGTGGGCAGGCAAAGCCCTTGGGCGATCACTCGATTTTTCACATGTCGTTCGAGAATTTCCGCCAATGCCTGCGCGCGGCATTCGGCGGGGGTGTTGCCTGCCGCCATGCCGTTGCTCACGTAAAGATTTGTGAGGATGCTGACGGGGAAGTAGACCGTTTCTTTGCTGTCGATTTGTTCAAAGGGCAATGCGCAAATCCCCCGATGCGGGTCGTCGATGTTGTTGTCGAGCAACTGCGCCGGAGTCAGTTCGTTGTCGGGGTTATAGAATGAGCGCAAGGTCTCGTTGAGCAGCTCGGTTCCATCAGAGTGATGGGTTGGAATAGCCGACGAGTCTGCAATCGGAAACCATTTTTCGTTGGGGTAAAAAACGAAATCCGTTTTTGTCGTGTCGCTCCCCAGATGGTAGTCGAAGAAGAAGAGGTTGGTGGAAAGGCGCTCAAAAAATTCGTACAGCGCACTGGCTTCGCTTGCCAGTTCGGAGCTTCCTTTTCCGTTGGTGTAAATCTGCGGGCATTCGGATGAACGTAGATGCACGGACCAACAATTTTCAACCGGATGCTTGCTGGAGACCCATTCGACAGGGAACCCGTGTTGATTCAAAAGTACTCGTGCTTTTTCAAGCGTGTCTTCCAGCGTAGCGTCTTTGCCGAGGATATGTGTTTTAGGAGTCATGGAGTCTCGTTGTTTTTAGTTGATTCCGTGGGCCTTCAGTTCCTCTTCGGTGCGCTCTTGCTCGGTGGATCGCTGTGTTTTGGACGGACTTCCTAGCGACCAATTTTTGCGAAGTCGGATTTTTTTGACCACGGGTTTTGAGTCCCAAAACGACCAGAGACGAATTCCAGATGCGGGGCTTTGCATGTCGATATATGCATTCGGCTCAAAGGCCCAGACGGTCATGTTTGGCAGCACTTGATTTCCTTCAAATTCTTCAGGTGGTTTTCGTCCGGGAAGTGGGGTGACATCTGCGATTTCCCAGTCGCCTTCCGATGTAATGTCGCCCGATTGCGTTCGTAGGCATAGCGAAAAGAAGCTTCCTTGTTGCGTGGGCTGGAGGGTTGCGTCCCACTGATAGTCTCCTTTTTCGAGGGTGAGTCGGTGAACCTTTAGTTCGCCCTTCCCTAGCCCGCTCGCGACCGATTTCCCGTCGAGCAGAAGGTTATATTTCCCAAGTGCGTGAACTCCGAGTAATGCGTGGGTGGAATTTTCTTTGAGCCAAAGGTGATCGCGGGCGGCTTGTGCTGCGGGGGGATATGAGCTTTGGGTGTAGGTTTCATATTCGGCGCGAACGGCTTCGAAGCCTTCGGTTTTTTCGCGATAGCCCAGGGCGCGAACGTTGAGGAGGTCGCACCAGGGTTGCCGAATATGGCGACGGGCGAAGAAGTCCATTCTCGCGGCGGCATCGGCGTATAGCCCGTCGCGCTCCAGCAGGAAGAGCTGCGAGAGGAGTCCGGGGAGTTCGAAGCGATCTGCCGGACGCGTCAGCAGGTGCGATTCGGCGACGGCGAGCGGGACGGCGGTGGCTTGGTCGGCATACCAATAGAGGACGCTGGACATGTAGCCACGGGCGTGGTTTCGGTCGCCGAATTCGATGTCGGCTTCGAAGGATTTTGTGAATGGCACGGTTTCCAATAAGTGGAAACGGTATTGGTCGGTTCGCATGGCTCCTTTTTCGATGAGTCCGTGGAGCGGAAGATCAAAGAGGCTGGTGTAGTAATAAGCACCGCTGAAATAATCTTCCAAACCGGTTCCGAGTTGCGGCGGCTGGGTTTCGGGGTCGGGGCGTAACGCTTCGTCGCCTTCTAGAATTGTCCATGTTCCGTCTTGTCCGATGGCGGTTAGATAGCAACCGACGTAGTGACCGGCGCCCGATGTTTCCAACATTTGGAACGGGCGGCCCGATGTGTTCGATGCACGCCAAACCGCGTGGAATTTTCGGTGTAATCCGCCCGTGTCGTTTCGGTTGCCCTGAGCTCCGATCGAAACGGAGATTGGAACGCCGGATTCGTTTTTAAGAACGCAACGCGCCCCTTTTTTGTAGGGCATGGGGAAGCGACAAACGAAGGCGCCGTCCACATAGGCGAGCGGCATGGATGCGAATGAGCGGAGATAAAATGCGTTGCAAAAGAAGTCGCCCAGCGGCACGTCCACACTCGGTTGCGATTCGCCATCCCAAAATAGTTGAAGACGGAGTTTTCGGAGAAGCTCGTGGGTCATCACCTCGGCGGCAGAAGGATCGTTGATCTGAATTGCAAACGATTCCAAAACGCCCTCGCCCTCGTCCTCCCAGAATGCGAATGATTGCCACGGCGCGAGCGACGCGGGGCTGACGTTCGATAAACATTTTGTGGAGCAGGTTTGATGAGCCTCCTCATTTCTTGATGAGTCATTATTCACAGCATTCACGAGATTGCGTTGCGCGGCGGATACCGTTTTTGGAAAGCTCTCGACCTGTTCGGGCTTCAGGTTGAGCCGCGTGTGGTTGATCTGGAAATAATTGCGCGATCCCGGCTTTAGGCTTTCAGGTTTGATCTCGATTCGGAGGCTTTTGCTGAATGGGATCGGCAAAAGAGAATATTTTCCGCCGCCGGATTTGCCCGCAAGCGGCGGAGCGAATGGAAACTTTTCTCCGAACAGCTCATCCTGCGTCAGATTGATGCGCGGGGTCTCTTCGCCATCGAAAAAGAAAAGCCAGCGTTCGGCGTAGTAACTGGCGATCCAAATGCGAGAGATGTAACCGGGGGAGTCCGCCTCAAAAATCGTAATGCGTCCGTTGGGTTGCGTCTCCGTGTACGTCGCCCAGTCGCAATTTCCACCGGTGCGATCGTAGGAACTCTCCAAAAACGAATCGCCCAACGGAGCTTCAGCAAATGAGTTCAAATTCGTCATTCGCGAGAGAAGGATTTCAAGGTCCACCCGATCAATCGGACAACTTGCCTGACGAGAACACCCGGTCAAAAGCAGACCAAAACAAAACAACAACCCGGCAAATAAATTCATAGAACACTCCTTATTAAAAAGTCAGAGTAGCCAAAAACAGAGCAACAGTCAGTTCCTTTTTTCACGAACACCAGCCCTCGGGCGCAAGTCACTTCAGACGGTCTTTTTTCGGTTGCGGATTCATGAGAGGTTTTGAAAATAATAAAATCCGGTTGTTGGCTCATTTTTTTGTTCTTATGCCGATAATTGTGGCTCTTCACGAATGTGCGTTTTTTAGAGGCTTTTCGCTCCCCTATTTGAGTT
>JAOZMR010000110.1 GCA_029934215.1 Pontiellaceae bacterium
TCATTCTGTCGAAAAAAGCCGCAGTTGAATTGTTGCTTATAAAGGGTTTTCTGGGCTAAAAAATGGTACTTTGAATATTTCCGCTCCCTTTAGTGGTCTGAAATTCTTGACCCTGCCCGGTTTCACGCAATAGGGTCTCCCGATCTCTCTTCCTTTGAGTTCTCTGCGCTCCTTCGTGGCAAACTTCCTAATATAGCTTTTTATGAAACAATAGAACAAACTCTTTTTCTCGCCCCTGTTTCCCCCAGCTTGCCTTTTATTGTTTCATCGAAGAAATAAGAACAGATCCAGAGAATTCGCGAAGGATCGGGAGCATTTCAAGCGTGGTTCCCAGTTTTGACACAAAAGGAATGAAACCTCGAGGAACGGCGGGATGGAGCCAGTCGAACGGTGTGATCTCGCAATCCGAAAAACCAGCATCGAAAAGCTTGTTTTTAAGTTTAAATCGTACGAAAGCCGTTTCATCTTCAGAGATTCGGGGGAACAACTGCCGAAAGGTTCTCTCAATAAATATTTGAGGATTAAGCATGTTGGGCTCCGCAAAACTCATGATGCCTCTTGGCTTTAAAAGCTCGTGGATTTTTGAAAGAGATTGCTCGAGCTCTAAATGATGCAGAACGGACGAGCCGATGATCGCATCAAAAGGACCATCTACCGCGCAATCCTCAAAACGTTTATTTACAAACTGAACCCGGTCTGCAGGAAGCTTGCGCTCCCCAGCTATCTGAAGAAGTTCTCTCGAAATATCGACTGCAACAATAGAACACCCGCTCTTGGAAAACATCTCCGTAAACATGCCGGTGCCGCATCCAATTTCGAGAACTCGCATCGATGAATTCAGCTCTGCCGCTTCCGTGATGAGTTTTGCGCGTCGTTTCGCTCGTAGCTTCCCTGCGGGCGTTCCCCACCCCCAAAGCGACTCGGTGTCACCGGATGCTAAAAATTCACCGTGTTTGATCTCATGATCCGCTCGTTTTTTTATCATAATTAAGGCATCCTCTTTTCTAGTTGTTGCGTGTAATCTTACAGAATAAGAGAATAAAAGCATGAATTTAATATCAAAAAATCATCGGACCAAAAATTCAAAAGCCCAAACCCTTCCTCCTAGAGCCTCTCCATCTCCACTGCCCAATCAAGCCTCAAGCCTAAAATCTCAAACCATCTCCAAAAAAACATTCTCCCGTCTCTCCCCCGTCCTCCTCTCCATCGCTCTCGTCCTTATGGTTTGGTTCGTTTTCGGGCAAACGCTGACGTTCGATTTCGTCAACTACGACGATCCACAATACGTCACCGACAATCCATTAGTGTTGAGTGGAATCACATGGAAAGGCGTGCTCCGCACACTAACGCATAGCGACTACTCCTTCTATCATCCATTCACCACGATTTCGCACATGCTGGACTTCGAAATCTACGGACTCAACCCAGCCGGATTCCACTTCACCAACGTCGTATTCCATACAATGTCCGCCGTGATTCTCTTCCTCGTGCTCCGCTCTATGACCGGATCGCTGTGGAAAAGCTTCATGGTCGCCGCAGTCTTCGCCATTCACCCGCTTCGAGCGGAATCGGTCGCATGGGCGACAGAGCGGAAAGACTGCCTCAGCGGCTTCTTCTTCATGCTCACACTCGCGGCGTACCACGGGTACGTGGGGAAAGTCGGAGGACGGAGGACAGAGGACGGAGGACGGAAGAGAGAGGACGGAGGACGGAGGACAGAGGACGGAGGGCGGAAGAGAGGAGACAGAGGACAGACCTCAGAGGTTAGAGAAAGAAAATCGTCAATCTTCAATCGGCAATCGGCAATGCTCTTTCCTCCTCAGAAAAAACAAAATGAGACCGGGGCATTATCTCCAAAAAATACAGAAAAGTTCCAAGCGTTGGAAAATCCCCTCCACGGGAGGGGTGCCCAAAGGGCGGGGTGGGTTCTTCCAAGGTTTGGAAAATGCTTCCGTCGAAGATCCGCACTACTCAATTATGGGTTGGTTTTCCTTTTGATGGCGGCATGCATGCTCTCGAAAGCGACGGTTGTTACGCTCCCGTTTGTGTTGCTACTTCTCGACTACTGGCCGCTGGGGAGGATGCGGAGCATCCGGAGAACAGAGAACGGAGGAGAGAATATTGATGAAAGAAACGAGAGGGGAGATTTAGCCACGAAGGAGCGCAGAGAACACAAAGAAAAAAGAGACACTGCCGCAAAAAATCGCAAAAGTCGCAACAAAGAGAGTCTGGTTTCTCGTATCCCTATCTATCTCCAATTCCCCCTAAAACCTAAAGCCTCAAACCTAAAACCCTTTCTCCTCCTCGTGCTCGAAAAACTCCCATTCTTCCTCCTCTCTGCGGTGATGGCGGTGGTGATGGTAATAAGCTCAAAGGAATCGATTATCTCCGTAGAAAGCGTTCCGTTTCATTGGCGGCTTAGTAACGCGGTCGTTTCGTATGTAACCTATATAGGACAGTTATTTGTTCCGATCAATCTAGCTGTATTATATCCATTTCCAACCGATCCGATACCATTCTGGAAAAGCGGCGGCTCAATTCTCATTCTCGGAGGCATAACCCTATGGGCCTGGCGTTCTGCATCCAGCTCCTATAAGACATCCCCACTCCCCCAATCGGAAATCGGAAATCAAAAATCGGCAATGCTCACCGGCTGGCTCTGGTTCCTCGGCATGTTGGTTCCAATGATTGGAATCGTGCAGGCAGGTCAACAGGCTCACGCGGATCGATACACATACCTTTCGCATATCGGCTTGGTGATTGCTGGATGCTGGCTCATCGGCTCTCTTAGTTGGTTTGCTTCGAAGCGGAAAAACTCCAGACTCGCTCTAACATTAGCAGGAATGGTTTTGATGGGAATGCTGTTGAATGCGCGGGCGACGGTGCGGATTTGGTGCGACAGTCGATCCCTGTGGTCGCAGACGCTGAAACACACACAAAACAACTTTGTGGCGCACGGCAACATAGGCACCGTTCTTTTCATTGACAAAGAAACAGAAGCATCGATTGAACACTTCAAAAAATCACTTCTACTTTCGCCCAATCGTTCCGAGGTTTGGAACAATCTCTCCGTTGCCTATGCGGATTTAGAGCAATGGGAGGCGGCAGTTCTTGCGGCTAGACGAGCATTGAACTGCCTAACAGATGATTGCCACGAAAAAAATAAAGCCCTGATTCGCGACCACCTACGAAAATACGAAACGGAGTTCCAAAGGTTGGAAATGAACAGGAAATGAGCAGGCAGAAACTCAGGCTCCATAGTATGGAAGAGATCCAGTCTGCCTTTTAAAATGAAAGCAAAAGCAAAAACATGAATATAAAAACCACAAACGATCAGACTAAAACCTTTCCTTGGAAACCATTCCTCCTCTCCATCGCTCTCGTCCTAATGGTCTGGTTCGTTTTCGGGCAGACGCTGACGTTCGATTTCGTCAACTACGACGATCCTCAATACGTCACCGACAACCCATTAGTGTTGAGTGGAATCACATGGAAAGGCGTGCTCCGCGCACTGACGCATAACGATTACTCCTTCTATCATCCTTTCACAACGATTTCGCACATGCTGGACTTCGAAATCTACGGACTCAACCCAGCCGGATTCCACTTCACCAACGTCGTATTCCATACAATGTCCGCCGTGATTCTCTTCCTCGTGCTCCGCTCTATGACCGGATCGCTGTGGAAAAGCTTCATGGTCGCCGCAGTCTTCGCCATTCACCCGCTTCGAGCGGAATCGGTCGCATGGGCGACAGAGCGGAAAGACTGCCTCAGCGGCTTCTTCTTCATGCTCACACTCGCGGCGTACCACGGGTACGTGGGGAAAGTCGGAGGACGGAGGGCGGAGGTCGGAGGACAGAGGGCGGAGGTCGGAGGACTGAAGAGAGAGGACGGAGGACAGAGGGCAGAGGTCGGAGGACGGAGAACAGAGGACGGAGGGCAGAGGGCGGAGGACGGAGGACTGAAGAGAGAGGACGGAGGACAGAGGAGAGAGGACGGAGGGCGGAGGGCAGAGGTCGGAGGACTGAAGAGAGAAAACAGAGGACAGACCTCAGAGGTTAGAGAAAGAAAATCGTCAATCTTCAATCGGCAATCGGCAATGCTCTTTCCCCCTCAGAATACGCAGAAAATACAAAATGAGAACGGGGCATTATCTCCAAAACACACAGAAAAGTTCCAAGCGTTGGAAAATCCCCTCCACGGGAGGGGTGCCCACAGGGCGGGGTGGGTTCTTCCAAGGTTTGGAAAGCTCTTCCGTCGAAGATCCGCACTACTCAATTATGGGTTGGTTTTCCTTTTGATGGCGGCATGCATGCTCTCGAAAGCGACGGTTGTTACGCTCCCGTTTGTGTTGCTACTTCTCGACTACTGGCCGCTGGGGAGGATGCAGAGCATCCGGAGAACAGAGAACGGAGGAGAGAAGATTGATGAAAGAAACGAGAGGAGAAATTTAGCCACGAAGGAGCGCAGAGAAGACAAAGAAAAAAGAGACACTGCCGCAAAAAACCGCAAAAGTCGAAAAAAAGTGAGTCTGATTTCTCGTATCCCTATCTATCTCCAATTCCCCCTAAAACCTAAAGCCTCAAACTTAAAACCCTTTCTCCTCCTCGTGCTTGAAAAACTACCATTCTTCCTCCTCTCAGCGGTGATGGCGGCGGTTATGGTAATAAGCTCAAAGGAATCGATTATCTCCGTAGAAAGCGTTCCGTTTCATTGGCGGCTTAGTAACGCGGTCGTTTCGTATGTAACCTATATAGGACAGTTATTTGTTCCGATCAATCTAGCTGTATTATATCCATTTCCAACCGATCCGATACCATTCTGGAAAAGCGGCGGCTCAATTCTCATTCTCGGAGGCATAACCCTATGGGCCTGGCGTTCTGCATCCAGCTCCTATAAGACATCCCCACTCCCCCAATCGGAAATCGGAAATCAAAAATCGGCAATGCTCACCGGCTGGCTCTGGTTCCTCGGCATGCTTGTTCCAATGATTGGAATCATGCAGACGGGTGTTCAGGCTCATGCGGATCGGTATACCTACCTATCCCACATTGGTTTACTGATTCTCGTTATATGGGGTGTTTCGGCAATTTCATCTAAACGAAAAATTAAAAAAACATTGCTTACATGCCTCTTTTTAACCGTTCTTTTTTCAACAATATTGCAAGCTCGTTCACAGATTAAGGTTTGGCGAAGCTCATTTCCTTTATTTACTTCTGCATTGGAGTCGACTCGAAAAAACTTTGCTATTTTAGGGGCGATGGGTGTTGTGTTTATGAAGCACGGAGAGATTGTTGCCGCGACTCACTGCTATAAACAAGCATTGAGCTTTAATTCGCAGTTTACCCAGGCTCGATATAATTTAGGAAATGCGTATGTAGCAGTAGGTCGGTTCGAGGATGCCATTAAACAGTACCAAATAGCCTTAGAGTTGAGACCGTCTTTAGTGCAAGCTCACTATAATCTTGGAATCTGCTATTTAAAGACAGGACGCGATAAGGAAGCCATTTTCGAATACGAATTGCTTATCAAGAAAGACCCGTTGCATCAAATCGCGTTGCATAAGTTGGCTTGGATATTGGCAACAAGTCCAGACGAGACAATTCGAAATGG
The DNA here is from genome assembly GCA_029934215.1 of Pontiellaceae bacterium. GTDB lineage: Bacteria > Verrucomicrobiota > Kiritimatiellia > Kiritimatiellales > Tichowtungiaceae > Tichowtungia. Next base: position 5,614 of record JAOZMR010000110.1, read on the forward strand.
AGACCGAGCGGTTCGGCTTGCGTTACGTGCAATGAAGCTTTCTGAGAAACAAGATCAAGGAGGTTTAGAATCGATGGCGGCGGCGCATGCTGAGGTTGGTGATTTTGCTCAAGCAATAGAGTTTCAGGAAGAAGCGGTGTTTCTCGTTGAAGACTCAGAGAGTACAAACAGCCGTGCCCGCTTGAGATTATATAAAAAAAGAAAGCCATTCCGCAGATGAATGGCGCCAAATCAAAATCTTCTTTATCGCTGTTTGATTATGAATCTTTTTCGTTTCGCTTCAAATCTTTTTAGTCCCACTTCGTATGAATTCGTGAAATTAGTGAGCAAAAAGCTGATTACGCATGCATTACGTTTTTATTGTGATCGATTTAGTTGTAAGATGGAGGTGTTCCGATATTACCGACAGTAAGTTCGTGCGTGCCGACTTTCAGATCCGCTTCGCCTGAGACTCCTTGAAACTCATCCCAAAAATCTCCATGTGTGTTTGGATCATCGCCGACTGAAAGATTGTGCCCTCCCATATCTTCCGGAAGAGTCATTATCCCTTTACTTAGTAACACATCTTTTAAATTCCGCTTCATGGATTTTTCTTTTGCATGGCTCATTGATGCCAAGATGGCGGGAATGCCTACAGCCGCAAGAAGTCCGATGATCGCAATAACGATCATGATCTCTACGAGTGTGAACCCGATTTTGGGGCTGGTTTTTTCTTTCACTATTGGTTGGAAGGGTTGGTGTTTTAGAGGTATGCTAGTAAAAAAACCGACGCATATTAAGCGTCGGTTTCTTTGATAAACGAAACAAGGTTAGTCGTAAGCAGGAGACGTGTCGATATCGTTGATAGACAATTGGTGAGTACCCACTTTAAGATCGTCTATGTCGGTGATTCCGTCCAGATGCTTTAACACCTGTTCTTCGGTTGGCGTTTCCCCTGTCAGCACGTTATCTCCGCCCATGTCGGTCGGAAGTGTTGTCATTCCTTTAGCACGCAGAACGTCTGCAACATTGCGTTTCATTTGTTTTGTTTGTGACTTGCTCATCGCGCCGAGAATGGACGGAATACCGACAGCAGCGAGGAGACCGATGATAGCAACAACGATCATAATTTCTACTAGTGTGAACCCTGATTTTCTATTTTTCATTTTTCGTTTTCCTTATTTAATTTTTATTCATGTTACTTTTAACATCAGCAATATATTTTGTGATTTTTATGACAATATGATGTGTGCTGGTTTGCAACTTCCGAAAGTACGCAAGGGATCAGAAAAATGCAAGCTGAAAAATTGGGAATCTTCAAAATAAGCTCTCCGATTGATAAAAAAGAGGGATCATTCCCCGCAAACACAAACCAAAAAACCACCCAAAACATTAGGGAAACAGCCTAAAAAGAGGGCAAATGAATCCGAGATTGCTATTTATGGAATTTCATACGGAAGAGCTGTAAAAAAACCGGAAATCAAAAAACAAAAATCGGGAATGCCCACCCATCCACCCATCAACACCTTTCAATAAACTCAGGACAAGCAGACGAGGAAAGAAGCGTAAACACGAAGGCTCGAAGGGCACAAAGGAAAAGGAGAAATTAAACCACTAATGTTTCACTGATTTTACCGCTTCGCCAATGGGCGGCGGAAAGGTATTTTCTTCCGTTAACAACAAAAACAATACAAATCCGGCAGCTCATTGCGTCGCCGACAGATGAGTGAAGATAAGTGGTCAGAACTCCCCCTCCGAAGTTCCTCTCTATTCCTCTAACGAAGTGGTTGTGAAAAATTCTTCTGCACCGATTCCACTGCGAATAAAGATGGAGATTGAACCACGAATGGGAGGTGGAAAAGATTCGTGTTAATTGGTGTTCATTCGTGGTTCCTCTCCTTTTCAACGGCGAATAAAGAGAGATTGAACCACGAATGGACGCGAATGCACACGAATGAGAAGGGGGGAGATTAAACCACTAATGTTTCACTGATTTTACCGCTTCGCCAATGGGCGGCGGAAAGGTATTTTCTTCCGTTAACAACAAAAACAATACAAATCCGGCAGCTCATTGCGTCGCCGACAGATGAGTGAAGATAAGTGGTCAGAACTCCCCCTCCGAAGTTCATCTCTATTCCTCTAACGAAGTGGTTGTGAAAGAAAAGAGTTCCAACCCTTGGAAGACCAACTCTCCAAAAATCGGAAATCGGAAATCTTCAGTCGGCAATGCCCCTCTCTTCCTCTGACACTTTTTTCGCGACTAAGCCACCTGTAGATGGATGTGTTTGCCTAGAGTTTCGGCATAACGGATCAGGGTGGAAAGAGTGATGTTTTGTGGTCCACTTTCAATCTGGGAGATGTAAGAGCGGTTGACACGCATCTTTTCTGCAATCTGGATCTGGGTCATTTTTGCCTGTTTTCGAGCGGCACGAAGCTCCTCGCCGATTTTTATTTGGCGGAGCTCTTCGTTGACTCGGGCTTTAAGCTCCGGATCTTTTGCATATGTTTTTTCTTTGTATTCGCTGTATCTCATATTCCACCTCAATGGTTGCGCTTTAGGTACTCTTTTTTCCGAGCCTCAGCTATTTTAATTTCCTGTAATGGAGTTTTCTCTGTTTTTTTCTGAAAGCCGGAAATCACCACCACTAGTCTCCCGTTATGTAAAAACGAAAGAAAGCGGAAGATATCTTTGTTTTCTTTTATTCGGATTTCCCAAAGGTCTTTTGTGCCGGACATCTTACGAAATATAGTGACAGGAAGATCGCCGCCTTCTTCAATCCGGTCGAATGTCGCAAAAACCTTTACTCGACGAACTCTCGGTAGAGAGTCAATGAATTTAGCTGCCGGCGATTTTCCTGCCACTGTTTCATAGAGTTCAATTTCGTATCTCATGCGAGGAATGTAAGGTATATCTAACAAAAACGCAAGATTTGAGTTTTGATATTTCGATACCACTCTGCAAGTTAAACCTGTAAAGCACTGATTCCTGTCATATTTTTCACAACCGCTACGCTAGAGGAACTTCGGAGAGGGAATTCTGACCACTTATCTTCACTAATCTGCCGGCGA
>JAOZMR010000111.1 GCA_029934215.1 Pontiellaceae bacterium
TAACGAACATGAATTGCCGAAAACAATAGCAGAACTTACGGGATGGACTACTAGTGTGCTACTTCAATGCGGTAAAAAGAGACCGAGGCTGGTGCGTCGGTGTCGATGAAGGTGTTCTCCGGCGGAGTTGCTGTGATCTCGGTTTTAATGGGTGTCGAAAATAGATCGGTCACTAGGTTGGTTGACCGAGAAATGGTATAGGTTTTTCCTAATTCACTTGACCACTGAATGGTCGCGCCGTTGGTTGTTGCGAGGAGGTTGTTGACGATGAAGATGGAGGCGGAGGCGGTCGGACTGGTTCCGGCTATTTGTTCATCGATGTTCGAAACGCCATCGCGATCATCGTCAGCATCTGCAACCATTGCGGTTTTGTTCGATGTGTGGTTCCATTCGTACCAATCGGAGAGTCCGTCGGCATCGTTGTCTGTTTCTGGTGCCGTCGCAGAAGCGCGAACGCAACGTGCTGCGTTGAAAACACGTTGTACGTCTCCTTGTGGTCCGTGGGTTTTTGGGTAGTCGTTTGGATCGCCGTCTTTTGGGTCGCTTCGCTGGGAACCCGCGCCGTGTACGTCGAGCCACGCGTTTTTGAAGTATCCGAGTCCTCGCCCGAATGCGATGTATATGGCGCTTGCGGTGCTTCCGGTTTGCTTTAAGTGTGTTGTACTGCTCCAGTAGTATGGGAAGTCTGCGTCTCCGCCTTCGTTTGTAATCGGGGTGCAGTTGAATTTGGGGTCGATGGCTGCCGATGCGGTTGTGCTGGGACTTCGGGTGTAGTCAATGATGCTTTGAAGCTCTTTTGCGTTTGGCAGTCGCCAGTCGCGATAACCTGCGAGATCAAGCTTTTCGGCGTAGGCGAGTGCATCTTCCCAGTTCATGCCGATGGAGTCGTTTTGTTGCCACATGAGCCCTGTGGCGTGATCTGTGATTGTTCCGTCTGCGTTGTTGGTGAAGTTGTTCGTGCCATAGTCTGTGTTCCCTCGAACACAACGTAGGTAGGAGCTCGCTTTGTCGCGCGAATATCCCTTGATCCGTCCGTCCGCAAAGTTTACGCCAAAAAATGTGGGGTTTCCTTGCATGGTTGTGGAAACGTATTCTGTTTGTGTCCAGTATTGGGCATCAATTAGGCGGTTGCTTGCGATAATGTCTCCGTACGCAAAATGGAATGCGTTTGTGTCGAGGAATGGGGTTAAGCCGTCGGCGGTGGTGGAGATGATTTTTGGATCAATGCCACGGAAATCGATTAGCGAATATAGCTCCTTAATTGTTGGAACTCGCCAGTCGTTGTATCCGCCGAAGTTCGTGGCGTTTAGTGATTGTGCGTAGTCAAACAGTTGTGTCCAAGCTAGACCATCGTCGGCATTGATGATGCCGTCGTTGTTTACATCTGGCGACCACTGCCATGTTAAACCCGTTGTATTGTCCTGAACTGTGAACCCGTCGTCGCTGCGAGTGTAGGATGGCTGGTTCCCCGCGTACTGTGCATCTTGCCCGGCAAAGGATTGGTCTGGCGATGGGTGAAAGATGATGGCGGTTGTGTTGTAGCAATCCGGCTGGGCGGTGTCGACGATGGTGTACCCGTTGATAAACGTTTCGGCCGTTGGGGTGTTTGTCCATGTCGTGAGTTTTTCGGAAAGCGAACTGTAGGCGTTTGATTCTGCTACACTGAGCGTTCCGGATAGTAGATTGATTTCCTCAAGGTCATCATTTTGCATGTCGTATAATTCGTCGTCGCGTCCGACGATTCGGATGAGTTTGTATTGATTGTCACGAATTGCGCGCCCGCTTGTTGTGCTGCCCAGAAGATCATCGGATTCCATCAGAATGCAGTCTTCCAAGGGTTGGAAGTTTTTATTTTCTAGGATGGGAACGAGGGAACGCGAATCGTCGCCCGCTCCGGATGGAACGGTTCCGCCTGCGAGCTCAATCATCGTCGCGAATAGGTCTGCACAATGTACCGCCGATTCGTTCGTGCGTCCGGTGTTCACTACGGATGGGCCAACAATCATCATTGGCACATGGGTTCCGCCCTCATAAAGACTACCCTTCGCACGCCCTCGTATATTGTATGGCGGTTGACTCACATTGCGGTCGGTTCCGTTGTCGCCCAGGAAAATGATCGTGGTTTCGTTTGTATCTACGGCATCCAATAAACGTCCGATTTGAAAATCCATCGCCTCAATCATCGCCTCGAAATAGGGGCGAGAATTAGTGGAGATGTCGGTTTCGGTTCCTGAGAGAGAGTCGTAGCTGTGCATTTCGTTCGGCGGTTTATGCAGAGCGGTGTGCGCCGCGTTGAAGCCCACCCACATCAGCCAATTCGTCGTTCCCTGTGCATCAATCCATTCGATTGCATCATCCACGTTTTTACGGGTTGCATATGCTGTTTCTGTGGAGGAGATCCCGTTCACGACCTTTGTCCAATTGGTGTAGTTCGGCATGCCTCCTCCGAGCGATCCTGAAAACGTTGGCCATCCGCCCAAGTCGTTTGGACCTGTCACCCCGCCGCCCAAATGCCACTTACCCACGCTGGCAAGCTCATACCCCAATTCAGGCTGATCCGCAAAAAGCTCTGGAAGAGTATACTCATTAGCCGGAAGGTCGCTCGATGCCGGACTCAAGACCCCGGTTCGGCATCCGTAACGACCCGTAAGAATTGCAGAGCGCGTAGGTGAGCATGTTGGGTAAGCGTACGCATTCGAAAAGAAAACGCCGTTATCCGCCAGCGACTCAATATTTGGAACCGAAGGGAATGTTGCCATTGGGTTAGAATTATACATTGCCAAACTATCGATCCCGACATCGTCGGCGATGAGTAGCAAAATATTCCGTTGTTCAGCCTGAGTTGTCATTCCTAGGCACGTTGCTGCGCAAATCATTTTATTTATCGTTTTCATGCATCCTTCAACGCAAATGTAACGTTACTTATTGCCAACTACTACTTTTTTCCAGGGGTTGGAAATCGGAACTGTTCTATCCTTCGACGTTCCTTTTTTTTGAGGGCTGGTTTTGGTTTAACCTTTGCCTAGCTCTCCGGCTTTGCTGAGTGCGTGTTTCGCAAGGATCGGACCGATGATCTCAAAGACGAGGCAGGTCGCGGTGATGGTGGTTATCACTTTGGTGCCGATTAGTGTTCCGTGTGATACGCCGTTTACGACGGCACCGAGTCCGGCGAATTCATGGTTGATGATGAGCGCAAGACCTATGGCGACTCCGGCTTGTGAGAGGATTCCTAGTCCTACGTATTTTTTGATTTTTTCTTCGACGTGGCCAATGTTTGCGCCAAGGCGTGCGCCTCCGATGAGTCCGAAGGAGCGACCGAGTATATACACCAAGCCAATGGTTCCAAGGCTTGGAAGTGCTGAGAGCTGGAGATGCGCGCCTGCTAAACAAAAGAAGAGGACGAAGATTAGGGGCATGATTTCTAGGAGCGGGGAGGTTACTTTGTGAACGAGCGATTCGCGGCGCGTGTTGATTAGTACGAAACCGATGACCATGTTGGTGAGGATTAGGGATAGGTGCCACATCATGGAGAGTCCGGTGCCTAGCATGACGATCCCGAAAACGATGATTAGCATGTCGTGCGAGTTTTTGATGAATCGAACGAGCTGACAAAAAATGAAGCCGAGTATGGTGCCGACGACGATGCTGAGAATAATCTCTAATGTCGGTGCTTTGAGCATATGGAAAAAGCCTTCGGATACGTGCCTAGGTGTTTCCGCCATGAGTAGGCTTTTTGCTACGGCTGCGGCGAAACCAAAGATGATGATTGCGAGGCCGTCGTCGAACCCAACGACTGCGTAGAGCGCCTGTGTTAGACTTCCTTTTGCTTTGTATTCTTGAATGATTGCGACGGTTCCGGCGGGCGCACTAGCGGGTGCCATGGAGCCGAATACGAGCGCCATCGGGAGGTCGCGTGTTACGGCGTAAATTAGACCGGTTACCACAAAGAATGCAGCAAAGGATTCGGAGAAAATGATCCATACGATCCCGCTACCCAAGCGTTTGAGCGATTTCATGCTGAGTTCTGCTCCAATACTGAATGCGACAAATCCGAGCGCAATCTGCGTGATGAAGGATAGGCTGTTTTGTACAGGTTCGGTGAATATTTCTAGTCCGAAGCGTTTGAAGGATGGACCCAAAAGCGCACCGACAAGCATGTAGCCGATCAGGGAGGGTAAGGATGTCTTTTTGATCAATTTTCCTGCATAGAAGCAGACGATCAGCAAGGCTCCGACTACGATGAAGAGTTGTGGGAGTCCGGCGGTTGTTGCCGCGTGTTCTATTCCTTGTGTAGACATGATTTTTTCCTAAAAGGAGAGGTTGGGATAGTGGGAGGATGTCGAACTGATATCAGTCGAATTTAGTATCGATCCAGCTTTTCTCTGTTACTCTAGGCTTCCTGCGCAGTAGAATAGCTCTTGAACTGTGAGTAAAATGTCGGATCGATTGTCTAGTGATCCACAGTGCTTCTCTATGCGGCGAATCGTTTCATTCGTGTCTTGCTTGTCCACGGTAGCAAGTATGACCTTGCAAAATGCAGAGGATTTATCGTTCCAGAATCCAGCAAAAAGGGGCATTTTTTGCAAGTAGTTCGATGCCGGTTCTGATTCCGAGACCATGACGGTCGAGGCTTGAAAACCTTCGAAAATTTGAAGTACGTCTTGGAATAGCTCTTCGTTTTGAATCTGTATGCGAAATAAGTTTTTCGTATCGTGCTTCTTTGGATCTGCCTCGTCGCGGACATGACGCAAAAAGTTTTCTTCAAGCACTTCAGCGGTGGGGGCTGTTAGCAGTTCTGTGACGGTTGAGGGGACCATTAATACTTGTGAAATCGCCGAGAGAATTTTGATATGTTCGTTGGAGCTGCTTGATGGGGCGATGATGAATACAAATAGCTTTACGGGTTTTTCGTCCATCGCACAAAATTCGACGCCGGAGGGCACACAGATGATCCCAACGACGAAGTCCTCGACGCCGTCGATGCGGCAGTGAGGAATCGCAATGCCGTCACCAAAACCGGTTGAGTTCAATTTCTCGCGCTCTAGTAATGCGTTGAACACATCGATCTCTTCCAAATGTGAGAGCAGTGGTGATTTTTTCGCCAATTCTGAAATTGCGAGAAGAACCTCATCGCGGGAGGAGCAATCGGCTCCAGCTCGAATACATTCATTTTGTAAAACGTTCATTAGTTTCATTTTTTTCTCCATGTAAAAAGTTAGACCATTTCAGCGGTAAAAAGAGTAAGAGCAGCCATTGCATCTGGCGCGGAAATCAGCGCCTTGCGAACCGTTTCTCCTTTAAGACGAGAACTGAGAACAGAAAGCGTGCGGATATATTCCGGATGCTGCGTGCTACCTGCGGCAACCATACAAACAACCTGAACCGGAACATCATCAAGCGAGGTGTAATCCGCGATAGGCACCCGAGCAATTCCTAGCGACATAACAACATCTGAAACAGACGAAAGACGTGCATGCGGAACACCAATTCCAAAACCAATCCCGGTACTCATTAGCTCCTCGCGTTTGAATATTGCGTCCGACAACTCGTCTTCTTTTTGAACCAATGGAGAGGTCGCGAGTGCAGCACAAAGGGTTTTCAGAGCATTTTCTTTTCCGCAATCCTCCAGAAAAACCACGCGATTTGGAGACATGATTCTCGAGAGAAGCCCTTCTCCCTCGAAGAGAGGCAATGGGGGCGTACCGAGCTGCTGGTCAACCCAAGCTTCGATATCGCTGCGTTTGAATCGCCACGTGGTCCCAAGCTTACCGCAGGGAAGCTGCCCCTTCTGCGCCCAGTCATAAACGGTGCGTTCCGATACGCGAAGATATTCGGCCACCTCATCAATCGTCATGATTTCATGATTCATTTTATCTCTCCAAAATTAGAAAACAGTAACGTATGCGAAATCTGCAACCATCCGCAAGGTATAGTTGAAAATAAATCTTCCAATGTTTGGAGAAAGAGAGAGGGCATTTCCGATTGAAGATTTCCGATTGCCGATTGGAATAGAAAAGTTCCAACCCTTGGAAAATCCCATCCAGAGAGGGGTGCCCAAAGGGCGGGGTGGGTTTTTGGGAGGAAGAAAGCGCAAAGATTGGGGGTTAATTATCTCGAAACAAACTCCTTTTTGCGATTTAATACTTCGGAGTGGTAAGGAGAATTGGATAGCGTATGGCAATTATTCAACAGCACAAAGATGTGAAAAAGGTGGCGGTTTTAATCCCTGCTTTTTGCGAGGAAGAAACGGTGGGCGAGGTTGTTTCGTCGGCTATGACGTATTTACCCAATGTGATTGTTGTGGACGACGCATCGACAGATGTAACCGCCGCACGAGCCGAAGCAGCCGGAGCAAAAGTTATACGCCAGCCCGTGAACAAGGGCAAGGGTGCCGCTCTAACCGAGGGGTTTCGATACGTTCTGGAGCAGGGTTTTGATGCAGTTATAACAATGGATGCCGACGGATTTCACAATCCAGACTATATTGTTGCGTTTCTGGAGGCCTATTATCGCACCCATATCCCCGTGCTGATTGGAAGCCGAATGGCCGAACCCAGCTCAGTTCCCATCGTTCGCCGATGGAGTATCCGTTCGATGTCTTACTGGCTCTATCGTTTAATGGGCGTTTATGTGCCGGATCCTCCATGCGGCTTCCGTTTTTATCGGTGCGATGTGCTCCCGTTCCTTCTTGAATCTGCCTCTACGCTTCCTGCAGAATTCGAAACCCTTCTGCATATTGCCTCTCGAAGAATTCATGTCGGCTCGGTTAAAATCAGAAAAACACCGCATCGACACAAAAGCATCATCTCCCCGATTCGCGATATCGTTCGTTTCATCAGGGTGTTGCATAATTTTTATAAAAAGACTCGCCTTGAGCGGACAAAAAGCAGGATGCAAAACGATTGATCCAAACCCTTAACAACAGGAAAAACCATGCTAAACATCGCCATTTTTGGATCAGGATCAGGATCGAACTATCAAGCCATCGCAGAGGCCATTGAACGCGGCACCATTGATGCACGCATCGTATGCGTCCTCGCAGATGTCGAAGACGCATTCATTCTCGAACGCGCTCGCAAGCTCGGCCATCCCGCCATATACATCGACTGCGCACCGTTCAAAACAAAGCTCGACGATGCCGCAGAAGCCCGTGCCATTGACGTTATAAAAGACAACGGCGGCGACTTTATCGTCCTCGCCGGCTTTATGCGCATCGTCAAACCCGGTCTACTCAACGCCTTCGCCGGACGAATCATCAACATCCACCCGTCCCTGCTCCCACAATTTCCGGGGCTACATGCTGGGCAACAGGCGCTCGATGCCGGCGCCAAAGAAACCGGTTGCACCGTTCATTTTGTCGACGAAGGAATCGATACAGGTGCAGTGATTGTTCAGAAAAAAGTTCCTATCCTACCCAACGACACCACCGAGACGCTCATGAACCGAATCCACAAACAAGAACACCTAGCCTACCCAGAAGCCCTAAAAAAAATAGCGGAAAATAAACTCTAAAAACGCCCACATTCTAAGGATTGGAAAAAAAATGAAAATAGCGGTAGACGCTCTGCATACATTTATTTATAGTTCGCGCTTCAAATTTCGAATAGGAAGGTAGCAACGCATCATGAACAAACTGATTATAGGATTACCCAAAGGTAGCTTGCAAGAGTCAACCTATGCACTCTTCGCGAAAGCAGGCTTTAACATCAAAGGAAATTCGCGTTCCTATTTTCCAACAATCGATGATGACGAAGTCGAGCTTCGTCTCCTTCGCTCGCAGGAAATGAGCCGCTACGTCGAACAAGGCATGCTCGATGCGGGCATCTCAGGTCTCGACTGGATTGCCGCGAACGACTCCGATGTACAGATCATTTGCGACATGGTTTACTCCAAAGTAAGCAAACGCCCCGTTCGATGGGTCCTCGCCGTTCCGCAAGACTCCGACATCCAATCGGTTAAAGATTTAGAAGGCAAACGGATCGCCACCGAAGGCGTAGCTCTAGTCGAACGCTGGCTCGAAAAAAACGGAGTGAAGGCGGAGGTTGAATTTTCTTGGGGTGCAACAGAAGTGAAGGTGCCAGAATTTGTTGACGCCATTGTAGACATCACCGAAACAGGATCATCCCTAAAAGCGCACAACCTGCGCATCGTAGACACCCTGATGGAATCCTATACACAGTTCTTCTCAAGCAAAGAGTCCTGGGCAGACGACTGGAAACGCGCAAAACTCGAAAAAATTGCTCTCCTACTGACATCGGCACTCAACGCCGCAGACAAAGTTTTGCTGAAAATGAATGTAAACAAAGCGGATTTGGACGCAGTTAAAGCGCTCCTACCCGCCCTGCATGCACCAACCGTCAGCGGTCTCTCCGACGACGGATGGTACGCAATTGAAACGGTCGTAATTGAATCGGTTGTTCGCGAGATCATCCCGAAACTAAAAGACGCGGGTGCAGAAGGAATTATTGAAATTGGCTTAAATAAAGTGGTCGCATAGAACCACAAAAGGAATAGACACATGGGTACCATTAAAAAGTGGCGGAAAACAAAAATGTCGAATCACAAACGTCGCAAACGTCGGCGTGCAGATCGTCATAAAAAGA
>JAOZMR010000112.1 GCA_029934215.1 Pontiellaceae bacterium
CCAGCAGGTTGCAGATCATCTCCGTAAGGATGGCTATAACGCGGAACCGCTTCATGGGGATTTGACGCAGCAGCAGCGTGATAGCGTGATGAAAAAGTTCCGCGAACGTCAGCTCCAGGTTCTTGTCGCTACCGATGTCGCCGCTCGCGGTCTCGATGTTAATGAGCTCACGCATGTTATAAACTATCAAATGCCCGATGATCTCAGCGCCTATACCCATCGAAGCGGTCGCACCGGTCGCGCGGGTAAAGATGGAATCTCTGTATCCATTATTCATATGCGTGAGCATCACAAAATTAATCGAATCCAAAAAACGCTCGGCAAAAAATTCACGCAACAGCTTGTCCCAACTGGCGAGAAGATTGCGCACATCCGGCTGATGGCGATGGCGGAGCGTGTGCGCGATTGGGATGGTGGGCCCGGTTTGATCGATAATCATATCGAGGAGCTCAATACGTTGTTCGCGGAGCTATCTAAAGAGGAGCTTATTAAACGTTTTGCTTCGATTGATCTGCATCGCATGCTCCTGTTTTATCGCGACGCGCCCGACCTTAATGCGCAACCCTCACAGCGTCAAGGCAATCCCCGCGAACCCAACCGCTACGCGAACGGTAAACGTCCGTCTGTTCGTGAAAAGCGCGAAAACCATGAACCGCGCAAGATGACGACCGGGATGGTTGAGCTCTGTATGAATGTCGGCAAGCTCAATGGGCTGAACCCGAAAAAGCTTATGAGCCTCGTTAATGTCGCCGACCGCGATAGTAGTATTGAAATTGGCCGCATCAATATCGTCAAAATGCAGGCCTATTTTGAGGTGCCAGTCGCCGAATCGCAGGGTGTGATCGATAGTTTTGCAAAAAGCCATATCGACTGCGAGGGTCGTCAGGTTAGTGTCGCGATGGCAGGCAATACGCGGCTGAAACCTGATCAGTCCCGTGAAAAACGTCAGGGCGATCAGAAGCCGCACAAAAAAAAGAATCGTAACACCAAAAACAATCATAAGTTTCACAATTAAAAAATGCGCCCAACCAAAATCTCTGAGCTTGGTGGTTCTATGAAAACAGTTGTTGCAGAAACAGTGATGTTAGGACGCGAGGCGTTTGAGACGCTTGGTGAGGTGGAGGTTGTTGCAGACCGAGCGATTGGCTCCAAGCATCTCCGTGATGCCGACGCGCTGATCATCCGGTCTAAAACCAAAATAACGAGCGAACGACTCGCCGGGTCATCCGTCCGTTTTGTTGGAACGGCCACCGCAGGGTTTGAGCATATCGATTTCCAAGGGTTGGAAAAAAGTAATATCGAGTGGTGCGCCTCCCCCGGTTGCAACGCGGATAGTGTTGCCGACTACATCATGACCGCCTTGCTGAGTCTACGCATCGAGCTAAAAGGCAAAACCCTCGGCGTTATTGGGGTGGGCCAAGTTGGAAGCCGCGTCGCCAGGCGTGCCAAAGCGCTTGGGTTGCGCGTCCTGCTCAATGACCCGCCGCGTGCCATGAGCGAGGGTCAGGAAATGTTCCAATCCTTGGAAGAACTACTCGCGCATTCAGATATTGTGACGCTGCACGTTCCGCTCACAACCGCCCCACCTTGGCCAACCCTCCGGATGGGTGATCGCTGTTTCTTCGAGAAAATGAAGCCTGGCAGCATTCTCATTAACGCCTCCCGTGGCAGCGTGCTCGACAGCTCCGCCTTATTCCAAGCCAAAGAAAGTGGAACTCTTACCCGCATAATCCTCGATGTTTGGGATCCGGAACCGGAAATCTGCACTGACCTCCTAAACCTTGCCGATATTGGCACCGCGCATATTGCTGGACATTCCTTGGAAGGAAAACTAAATGGAACCCTTCACGTCTACCGCGAAGCGTGTGAGTTTTTCAATCTCAAACCGGACTGGAACTGCGCTCCACTTCTGCCAGCTGTCGATGTGCCGGAGCTAAAAATCGATACGCACGGAAAAACGGATCAAGAGGTTTTAGCGGAAGCGGTTTTGGGTGTGTACGATATTGCGGAAGACGACCGGGCACTCCGTAGCGCTCCTGAAACGTTTGACACTCTTCGAGCAAACTATAGAGTGCGACGAGAATTTTCAAATACCAGAATAGTCCTCTCGGAAGACCGCCACGAGCTGAAACGAAAGGTTCATACGCTTGGCTTCCAAACCTTGAAAAAAATCAGCTTTTTTCCGCTGGGCGTTTTCGGTAGGGTTGGGGGTTGAGCGGCATGATTTATCCATCTAAAAACCCGAGTTAATTCCTTATGACTACCCCCCAATTTTGCCATCTGCATTTTCACACAGAGTACAGCCTTCTTGATAGCACGTGCAAGGTTTCTGAGGCGGTGAAAATAGCCAAAAATCTTGGTCAAAATTACCTGGCGATTACCGATCACGGGAACCTGTACGGCGCGGTTGTGTTTTACAAGAAAGCGCTTTCTGCAGGTATTAAGCCGATTATCGGGTGCGAGGTTTATCTGGCGCGCAAGGGAATCGACATCCGCGATGGGGGGCAATCCGACAATATGCATCTCGTGCTTTTGGCGGAAACGCAAGAGGGCTATGAGAATCTGATGAAGCTGGTTTCTAGGGCGCATCTCGAAGGTTTTCACTATAAACCACGCATCGACAAAACCCTGCTCCGACAATACAGCAAGGGGCTAATTGGTTTGTCCGCATGTTTGAAGGGCGAAGTGACGGAGGCGTGCGCCGAGGGCGCCATCGACAAGGCGGTCGAACTGGCGAATGAGTATTCGGAGATTCTGGGTCCGAACAACTTCTTTCTGGAGCTGATGGATCACGGAATGCCGGAGCAGAAGGAAGCGAATAAAAATGTTGTTGAAGTGGCGAAGATCACCGGGCTTCCGCTGGTGGCGACGAATGATGTGCATTACATTCAGCAAAAAGATCATGAGGCGCACGATGTTCTGATCTGCTTGCAACATGGCAACTTGTACACCGACACCCAACGGATGAAGTACACGGGCGACCAGTTTTATATGAAGAGCGGCGCAGAAATGGAACGTCTATTCCCCGAACATCCTGAGGCGCTCGCGAATACCGTTGAAATTGCCCATCGATGTAATGTGGAGTTTGAATTCGATCTTCCCGCCGAGCGGCTCCATTTTCCAGAATTCTTCCCCCTTCCCGAGGGCGTCACAAAAGAAGACCATTTGATGGAAATTGGGAAACGGAATCTCGAAAAAATCTACGAGCTAGACGATTTCGATATTCCGGTCGACGCCCTTGGCGAGCGGGTGAAAAAGCAGTACGAATACGAAGTTGGGATCATCAAGAAAACCAACTACGTCAACTATTTCCTGGTCGTCGCCGACTTCATTCAATGGGCGAAAAATAACGGCATACCCGTTGGACCGGGGCGCGGATCCGGAGCGGGTTCGATCTTGGCGTACGCGCTCGGGATCACAGCGATTGACCCGCTGGAATACAATCTGATTTTCGAGCGATTCCTCAACCCGGACCGCGTTTCCCCGCCCGATTTCGATATCGATTTTTGCCCGACCCGCCGACAGGACGTCATTCAATATGTCCGCGAAAAATATGGAAAAGACTGCGTCGCGCAGATTATCACATTTGGAACGCTCGGCGCGAAAACGCTGATGCGCGATATTGGGCGCGTGCTCGGGATTCCAATCTCGGACCGCGACCGCATCGCGAAGAGGATTCCAGACATGACGAAGAATCTGGCGAGCGCGCAGGAGGAAAGCCCTGACTTCAAACGCACCTGCGAAAGTGATCCTGCGGCGAGGCAAATCATGAAATACGCGCCGCGTCTCGAAGGGCTTCCTCGCCATACAGGCGTACACGCCGCTGGGGTTGTGATCGGCGAAAAGCCGCTCATCGATATTATTCCGCTCACGCAAGAGCGCAAAGAATTCCAGACGGTCGTTCAGTTCGAAAAAGGTCCGACCGAGGAAATTGGTCTTCTGAAAATGGACTTCTTGGGGCTCAAAAACCTTACGATCATTCAAGAGGCCATCGAGCACATCGAAAGAAACCATGGTGTGAAACTCGATCCGATGAAGCTTCCACTCGACGACTCAAAAACGTTTGACCTGTTTTGTCGAGGCGATACCGCCGGCGTGTTCCAGTTGGAAAGCCCCGGCATGCGCGACACGCTTAGGCAAGTCGCGCCCGACTGCATCGAGGACATCATCGCGATTCTCGCGCTCTACCGTCCAGGCCCCATGCAGTTTATTCCCGACTACATCAAACGCAAGCACGGGCGCGAAAAAGTGGTGTACGACCACCCGATTCTTGAACCAATCCTCAAAGAAACCAACGGGATTATTGTCTATCAGGAACAGATCCAGCAGGCGGCGCGCGACCTCGCAGGCTTCTCGCTGGGCGAAGGGGATATTCTCCGTCGCGCCATGGGTAAAAAGAAGCCGGAGGAGATGGCGAAGCAGCGCGGGCACTTTGTCGAAGGATGCGCCACGGTTAACAATATTCCAAAAGCGAAGGCTGAAAAAATTTTTAAAAACATTGAAAAGTTTGCGGAATACGGTTTCAACAAATCGCATTCCACCGCCTATGGATTCGTCTCGTTCCAGACCGCCTACCTCAAAGCCAACTACCCTGAGGAATTCATGGCGGCGATCCTCTCCGCCGAAATGAGCAATACCGACAAACTTCCCGTACTTCTCGCAGAAACCCGCGAAATGGGCATCGACATTCGTCCGCCCAACGTCAACGAAAGTATCGCCCGCTTCCGCCCCATCAAAGACGCAATCCTCTTTGGGATGGTTGGGATCAAAAATGTTGGGGCTGGTGCCGTCGAAAGCCTCGTCGCCGAACGCGATGCCAACGGAGTTTTCAAAGGACTCGTCGACTTCTGCCAGCGCATCGATGGACGAGAAGTGAACCGAAAAACCCTCGAAAATCTCATCCAGTGCGGCGCCTTCGACTTTTCCGAGGCCCATCGTGCCCGCCTATTTAGCGGAATCGAAACCGCGCTCGGACGTGCCGCTGAGGCAGCGAAGGACCGAGCTAGCGGACAATGCTCGATGTTCGACATGATGGGCGGCGGTGAAGAAGAAACAGATGACGGCGACGATCAGCTCCCCGCGGCCGAGCCTTGGCACGAAAACGAAATGCTCACCGCCGAAAAAGAACTTATCGGCTTCTATATCTCGGGTCATCCGCTCTCCCAGCATGAATGGATTCTCAACACCTACGCACTGCAACGTCTCGGCAAACTCGAAGAAATCGCCGACGACACTCTCGTTCGCGTCGGCGGGCTTATCGACCAATATCGAAAAGTTTTCACCAAGCCAAAAAATCCCGACGACGACCCTCGTGCTTATGCCCGCTTCGTTCTTGAGGGGATCGACGGCGCACTTAACGTCGTTATTTGGCCCGATGATTTCCCAACCTTGGAAAACCAGCTCAAAGACGGTGAAGCCGTCATGCTCGGCGGGAAACTCGTTCACGACTTCCGCGACGAGCACGAAGTTCAAGTTGTCGAGATGATCCCTTTAACCAGCGCGAACCGAACCTTCACGCAGCGGTTAGGGCTCCGCCTCACCGAGGCAGCCGTTACCGAGGCACACCTCGCCGATATAAAAACCGTACTGCGAAACCACCCAGGCAACACCCCTGTAAGTATCTACATTCTGCTCGATACGGGGGAAAAAGTGCGCACAAAAACTCACCGTGAAAACTTCGTTACCGTCACGCACGAGCTTACGCTGGAGCTCGAACACATCACTGGAGAGGGAAGCGTCTACATTGCGGTAAACCCAAAGCCCACGCTCCGTGAACCCCAAAAACGGAAATGGCAGAAGAAATAAGTAGCGGAAAGTGGTTCGATGGAACACAGATCGGGTCAAAATAGACGGCTGTAGTTTCCGGATAAATATTTCCGTTGGAAGAAAAGTTTCCACTCTTTGGAAAAATAAGGTAAACAAGGGGTGGAGGTATTTATGGGTAAAACGAATGTTGATATGATTTGTGATGTTGCGGAACTCTCTTCTCTCTTCGAGAAGAGCAGTAGTCTGGACGATTTTTTGCAATCGACGGTGAGCATAGTGGCCTGGCACATGAAGGCGGCTGTCTGTTCAATTTACATCTATGATGATGCGTCTCGTTTGTTGACGTTGCGGGCAACTCAAGGGCTAAGCACTGATGCAATCGGATCAGTTCAGTTGCGCATCGGGGAAGGAATCGCAGGTTTAGCGCTGAAGGAGCTTCGGTCCATCTGCGCAGGATGCGCATCGAATACTCCGAGTTTCAAACCCATCGAAGGGATCGGTGAAGAGGATTATGAGGCGTTTTTGGCTGTTCCAATTCGGCGACAGCTTACGCGCGTCGGCGTATTGGTGGTGCAGGATTCCAAGGCGGACTATTTTGACTCCGCGGACGAGAAGGCACTGCGTGCCATTGCTAGCCAGCTGGCTTCTGTGGTGGAAAATGCGGATCTGCTGATGGCGTTGCACCGGAGCGAGGCGGCCATTGAGCCGATGACCGCGCCCGATGTAAAGGTGATCAAAGGTCGCCCAGCCAGCGGAGGGGTCGCCAAAGGTACGGCGAGTTTTATGTTCTCGGGGCGAGATGGGACATTTCAGGTTCCAGAATCTGCGCCGAGCGATCTGACGTTGGCGGATTTTAACCACGCTCTGGAAACGAGCAAGCAGCAGTTGAAGGATCTTCAGCGAGAAGCGGATAAGGACCTTTCTGATGTCGCACAGTTGATTTTTAATGCGCATCTGTTGATCTTGGCGGATGAGGAGTTTGCGGGCGCAATACGTCGAAAAATTGAGTCCGGCAGCTCGCCTGCAGGAGCATTGGTGGATGTTGTAAACCACTATATCAAGATTTTCTCCGCAAGCCCAAATCCGCGGTTACAGGAGAAGGAACACGATATGAAGGATCTTGGGCATCGCTTGCTCGAGAATCTGATAGGGAGCGGTCGAGCACCTGGCGATTATAGCGGGCAGATCATTTTGGCTGACTCGCTTCTTCCGTCGGATGTGTTGAAGCTCGCCACCGAAAAGGCAGAGGGGTTTGTTGTGCAAGGCGGGATGACTTCGCATATCGCGATTATCTGCCGTTCTCTTCAAAAACCGATGGTGATGGTGGATCCCCAACAGTTTGTGATGTTTCGGGAGTCGAGTGAATTGCTGATTGATGGTTCGCAGGGAACGGTTTATATACAACCGTCAGAGGAAGTGCTTAAGGAATACAAAGAACATCAACAAGCAACGGCAGAGATCGAAGCGGCCGCATCGGTTAAAGAAAAAACCTTCACAGCGGATGGAACGCGCATACATCTTTTTGCGAACATAAACCTGCTAAGCGATCTAAAGTTGGCAAAACAGTTCCGTGCCGAAGGGGTTGGGTTATATCGAAGCGAATTCCCGTTCATTATCCGCAACGCCTTCCCGTCAGAGGAGGAGCAATATCCGGTGTACTGTCGGATTGTGGAGGCGATGAAGGGTCGCGAGGTGACGTTCCGAACGCTCGATATCGGCGGCGACAAAATGCTGGCGTATCAAAGCGAGATTGAAGAGGCAAATCCATTTCTTGGATTGCGCGGGATTCGGTTTTTGTTGCGGAATAAAGATATTTTTGTTGAACAACTCTGCGCCATGTTGCGGGCAGGTGTTGGAGGAAACACGCGAATCATGTTCCCTTTGATTTCATCGGTGGATGAATTTCTGGAGGCACGCGATATCGTAAAAGAGTGCATGAAGTATATGGATGAACGCGGGGTTGCGTACAATCGAGACACCAAACTTGGCGTCATGATCGAGTTGCCATCCGCCGTAACACTGGTTGAGGATCTCGCGCATGAGGTGGATTTCATGTCGATCGGAACCAACGATCTAATTCAATATACGCTAGCGGTCGACCGAACAAACGAAACGGTTTCGAAACTGTACCTGTCGCATCACCCAGCCATTTTGCGAGCCATTGAGCGCGTCGCATCCGTGGCCACAAACCATCATGTAGATATTTCTATTTGCGGGGATATTGTGCGCGATTCGAAGATGATTCCGTTCCTTCTTGGTGCAGGGATTACCAAATTCAGTGCCGCTCCGCGTCAGATGCCAAACATTCAAGCGGCGGTCGAAGCCATCAGTATTGAAAAAGCGGTTTACACCGCCCGCCAGATGCTTGCATTCAGCCAGATCGCAGAAGTCGAAGCCTTCCTGAAAAATTCATAATCAAGTCTTCACAACCGCTTGGGCTTGGATTGGCCTTAGGGGAGCGGAAATATTCGAAGCACCATTTTTCAACCCCGAAAACCCTTTATAAGCAACGATTTAACTGCGGTTTTTTTCGACAGAATGATGGTCGACAGAATCATTTCCAACAGCTGAATATCAGCCCTCACACAAAACGCCTAATTTCACCTTTTGTCTCGCAAATTGAATGTAGCCACCGTGACCTGAAAACTGCAAAAACATGGAGGCTTATTAACCGCGAAAGAACACATCGCGACAGGATAAGTCCAGTATGTCGGGAAAA
>JAOZMR010000113.1 GCA_029934215.1 Pontiellaceae bacterium
AGTGTTTTAAGATTAGTCAAGAAGTCATCAAACAACAAAAAGCTGAGTTGTTTACCGAATCGAATTGGCCTCTTCAATCATTCGCACAACAGGATATTCGCGAAGCGGTTAAAGAATCGGATGAATTATTTGTCCTGGATTTATGGGCGACATTTGAACGCTTTGCTATTACCTATTTACAAAACAAAGGCAACGTACTACAAAACATCGTTCCGACTCACTTAGCTAACAGGCAGCGATTACTACAGCGTACTGATGGGATTTATGATCATTTTTTTAAAAATAAAATTTATCCCGACTTTGCTCACACTACGCTTGATCGTATTGTGCAAATTTTACTTGTCAACTTTTAAGGTTTATATTATTTCTATCACTCAACAACCTGGAGATTAAACACATGTCAACAAAACGCTTATTCAAACAAACTCAGACTCAGATAAGAGTCTTACTAACCATCGGTTTACTGAGCTTATGCTCCAATAGTCTAGCAGACGTTGTCACCGACGGCACTGTTGGTCCCGACGCCCGTTCTTTACCGGGACCAGACTATATCATTAGTCACGATTTAGGGACCCAAAAAGGGACGAATCTGTTTCACAGTTTTGAGCAATTTAATATCAATACGGCTGAAAGTGCTACTTTCACAGGACCAACGGAAATCAATAACGTCTTTGGGCGAGTGACAGGCGGTACGCGCTCCACTATTGATGGCATAATCCGTTCCGAAATGCCCTATGCCGATCTATACCTCATCAATCCCCAGGGCATTATATTTGGTTCCAATGCCTCCTTGGATGTACCAGGTTCTTTCTACGCTTCTACCGCAGACAAACTGGTTTTTCCTGATAATGGCATGGAGTTTAACGCGAGAAGTAAAAATGCTGCTCCCCTTCTTTCGGCTGAACCTCTCGTGGATTTTGGATTTTTGGACGATGTTCAAGCACCTATTACTGTGAATGGAGCCTTGAGAGTATCAAGAGGAAAAACTTTGGGTTTAGTCGGTGGTGACGTGACCATTAAACTAGAAGATGATATAAATCTTAGAGGTGCCGACATTAGATCAAATAGACAGGTTGAGCTTAATAGTGTAGGTAACATCAATTTGATTAATTCACAAGTGAAAGTCGTTTCTAAAGATGAGGGCAGAATCTTTTTCCGTGGTGGAAAATTAATGGTTGATAATTCAACTGTGCAAATGAATGCGATAAATAATACGTTTCAAATTGATACCTTGAACATGGAAATGAATGATTCTGCTTTTCGTATAAGAGTGGATGATCCTAGAGCGGATGACTCTACACTTTTTTCTGATGAAAATGAACTTACTATAAACATAGATAGTTCAGAAGAAAAATTAGGCAATTTAAATATCAGTGATTCTAAAATCACAACAGCATCTTCTAACGAACAAAATCCGGCTGATGTAATTATTTATGCAAAAAACATCACAATGGATGCTGTAGACATCAACAGTAACGCTGGGAAAAAAGATGGTGTGAGACTTCGCATAGAAGGTGAGGAACAGATTAGTTTAAATGAGACTAACATTAATGCTAGGCAATTAGAACATAGCCAAGGAAATGGAGGTATTATAAGAATTAATACTCCCAATTTGATAGCTATAAAAACTCATATAGATGCCACTAATGAAGGTGACAATGAACAAGGAAGTAATATTTCAATTGGTGGAATTACTCAAAACAGTAGCGAAAAAGTTGACTTTACTGATTCCTCTATTAAGACAAGTACATCAGGACCAGGACCTGGGGGTTCTGTATATATTGATGCAGAAACTTTAAAGCTTAGTCAATCTTCTATTGAGGGAGGCACAAGCGGCTCAGGAAAAGGAGCCAATGTCGAAATCAAAACAAAAGATAATATACAACTTTTGGAAAATAGTGGGATATTGGTCCATACTATTGGTAGTGGTGATGCCGGTACACTAACTATTGAAACAGGCATTTTAAACGTGACCTATTCCACTATTACAGCAGGAACTGGTAGTACTGGAAACGGTTCCAGTTCTGTGGAAATTAAAGCTAGAGAGAGTATCACTCTTCAAGGTACAACCTCATTATCTCCTGAAGGTATTCCATTATTTGCCATTTCTGTAGATTCGAGAGGAATTGAAAACGGAGGCGATGCTATTGCTCCTAATGAACAGGAAGAATATAAACCCGTTCTAATTGAGACTCCTAAGTTAGAACTTAATAATGCTATAATTAGTGTGGCTACTTTTGGTTCAGGTAATGGAGGTAATTTAGTGATAGATGCTGATAGCATTAAACTTGATAACGCTAACATCATTGCAACTACACTTGGTTCAGGAAAAGGGGGGGATATAAAAATTTTTGCAGATGCAGATAAAGAAATTAACTTGTTTGGAAATAGTGAACTACTAGGCCAAATTGGTTTTTCTACGATTGATGTCAGTACTCGGTCAACACAAGAAGACGCTGGTGCGGGTGGAAGTTTAACCATCAAATCCAAATCTACTCCAAACAATCTTCAGCTTAATTTAAAACAAGGTACTCCTATTAAAGATATTTCTAAAGGTGCTTCTATTAGTGCTGCAACCTATGGCAGTGGTGATGCAGGTGATTTGTCTATAGACGTAGGCAGTTTAAAACTTAGTCAATCTTCTATTGTGGGAAGCACAAGCGGCTCAGGAAAAGGAGCTAATGTCGAAATCAAAACGAAAGATAAGATACAACTTTCGGAAAACAGTGGGATATTGGTTCATACGAATGGCAGTGCTGATGATAGTGGCAATGCTGGTACACTAACTATTAATACAGGTACTTTAAACGTGACCAATTCTACTATTACTGCGGGAACAGCTGGTACTGGAGATGGTTCCAAGCTTGTGAATATTGAAGCGACAGATAGTATAACTCTTAAAGGTAGAAACTTGTTAGCTCCAGTTGAAGGTATACCATTTTTTGCCATTTCTGTAGATTCAAGAAAAGCTGAAAACGGAGGAAATGCTATTAGTCCTAATGAGGCTGGAGAATATAACCCCGTCCTGATTAAGACTCCCAAATTAGTTCTTGATGATGCTACCATCAGTGTGGCTACCTTTGGTTCAGGTGATGGCGGTAACTTAGAAATATATGCTGATAGCATTGAAACTCAAAATGCTAATATCATTGCACCAACACTTGGTTCAGGAAAGGGAGGCTCTATAAAAATTTTGGCACAAAATGAAGTTAAGCTATCGGGAAATGGTCTTGCCAAAGAATACGGTCTTTCTACTATTAGTAGTGCAACTTTTGGTCCTGGAAACGGCGGTGATATAACTATAGAAACTGAACAACTCAAACTGAATAATGCTTCTATTTCTGCAAAGGCGAAGGGCGAAGGAAATGCGGGAAAAGTGAATATCAATGCCTCTAATTCTACTCTATTGAATAATAACAGTCAAATCACTACACAAGCGATTAATTCTAACAGTGGTAACATAGTTATTACAACACCTTTTTTAACTATTGGTGATGCTTCTTCAGTAAGGGCCGATGTTAAACAAAGTGGCAGAGGCGGAAATATTGCAATCGCTGCCAGTGATTATATCAATATTGTTGGTTCAGGTAGTCAAATTTCCAGTACAGCGACAGATGGTATAGCAGGAAATATTGATTTATCGACACCACAACTCCGCTTATTACAAGGGGGGCAAATTACAAATTCTGCTTCGGGCAGCGGTAATAGTGGTCGTGTCACGTTTAAGGGCAAAAAACTCAATATAGATGGTAAATCACGTATTTCAGCGACAAGTGCCAGTGGCAAAGCCGGTCAAATAAATGTGAGTGCAGGTGAGTCTATACGGATTACTCAAGGGAGTGAAATAAGCACTGAATCTCAAAGGGGAGAAGGTGGCAATATACAGATTAGCACCCCAGACTTGCAGCTAAATGATAGTACGATTAATGCGAAAGTGATATCAGGTCCAAAAACAGCCCAGCCCAGCAACATTGATATTGATGTTGCTCAATTGAATCTGCAAAATGGTGGACGCATTGAAAGTTCTACTGAAGGCCAAAGTTCGGCGGGTAATATTACTATCACAGCCACTGACTATATTAATATAACCGGTGGACAAATTTTCAGTACTGCGAGTGGAGTAGGCGATGCGGGAAAAATAACAATTCATGCTGGCATAACGGATCAACAATCTCTACCAGTACCGACAATGACGTTAACAGCAAGTAGTGAAATTAGCACAACGGCTACCGGTAAAAGTAATAGTGGTACCATTGAGCTATTTGTTAATGATCTAAAAGTCACTGAAGGCTCATCAATCACGTCAATCAATAAAGAAGGACTCCCAGAGGGTCATCGCGCTAATATCAGAATAGAAACTGAGAGATTAACCCTTGGACAAGAACAAACGACTGAAGTAGCAGCCGAAATCGGTACCATTAGAAGTTCTACCGAAGGCCAACATCCCGCTGGTAACATTACAATTACCGCGACTGACTATATCAACATTTTTGGTGTGGGAAGTGGTATTTTTAGTGATAGTGCTGCTCAAGGACCCGCGGGTAGTATCACGATTAATAATCAATCGTCACCTGTTCCACTCCTTACTTTAGATAATGGTGGAGAAATTAGCACCAAAGCTTCTGGTACGGGTGACAGCGGTACAATTCAATTGTTTGTTGATGATTTACAAGTTAATCAAGGTAGCACAATCAGTGCCGCGAGTGAAGGGGAAGGAAATCGGAAAGCAGAGCGTGGTAATATTACTATCAAAGTGCAAAAATTGACTTTGAATGGTGAAATAGAAACTTCGACTCAAGGTCAAAGCCCGGCGGGTAATATCACTATCACAGCCACCGACTATATCAACATTTTTGGTCCAGAAAGTGGTATTTTTAGTGAAGGTACAAAGGATGCTCAAGGACCAGCGGGTAGTATCACGATTGCGAGTCGTATCACAATTGATGAAGAGTCAAATGAAAAGTCATTTGTTTCACTCCCCCGCCTCACTTTAAAAAATGGCGGTGAAATTAGCACCAAAGCTTCTGGTGCGGGTGACAGTGGTACAATTAAACTATTTGTTGATGACTTACAAATTAATCCAGGTAGTACCATCAGTGCCGCGAGTGAAGGTGAAGGAAATCGGAAAGCAGAGCGTGGTAATATTACTATCAAAGTGCAAAAATTAACTTTAAATGGTGAAATAGAAACGTCGACTAAAAAAGGTCAAGGCGGCTACATTGAAAGCTCTAGTCAAGGTGCCAGTGATGCCGGTAATATCACTATCACAGCTTCTGAATACATTCATATTTATGATAATAGTCGTATTCTTAGCATTGCTGAAGGTACTGGCGATGCAGGGCAAATAGAAATTTATGTTGGTGCAAAAAAAGAGAACATGATAACACTGGTCAACGCTGAAGATACGATCCTTGATAGAGATATACCTGTTCCAAAAGATCAGACAGGGGAATTGGTTATCACGCAAGGAGAGATCAGCACATCAACAACGGGTACAGGCAATGGTGGTGATATAACGATTGCCACTTCTCGACTTGAACTGAAAAACAAAGCGACTATCTCGGCTTCTGCTATTAGCGAAACGGATGATACAACAATGTCTCAATTTCAACTGAGAAATCAAGATAATTCGGCTTCTGCTGATCAAAAAGTTAGAAGAGCGGGAAGTATTATCGTTGGAACCAGGCAACTTGATATGGTTGATAGTACAATATCAACCGAGTCTCAAAATGCGGAAGGGGGTAATATTTTGATAGGTGTTAAAGAGGTTGTGAGTGGTCGTAGAGGGAAAAGGATTGTTAATAGTCGAATTACTGCGTCTGTAGAAGGCGGAACTGGAAAAGGAGGTAACGTAGAAATTTTAGGTGAACCTCAGTATCTTATTCTGGATAATACGGATGTTATTGCAAAAGCAGATAAAGGGCAAGGGGGAAGAATTAATATTAATGCACGAGCGTTTATTCCCTCCCTTGAT
Organism: Pontiellaceae bacterium; assembly: GCA_029934215.1. GTDB lineage: Bacteria > Verrucomicrobiota > Kiritimatiellia > Kiritimatiellales > Tichowtungiaceae > Tichowtungia. The sequence continues at coordinate 5,975 of JAOZMR010000113.1, forward strand.
AGTGAGGTGTCTGCTTCATCCAGACAAAGTGCTGATGGTCAAGTGCGTATAGATTCTGCACAGATAGATGTTGAAAATATTAGCTTATTGCCAGGGCGAACTGTGGATGCGTCGGCAATGATTAAAGACTGTGTTGCTTTAGAATCAGAAGAAGAATGGAGTATTGTACAGGTGGGTGATGAAATAGTTACCCGAAAAGACGACCGAACCGGTTGCGTGAAGTAAATTGTCAAAACCTCTGAAGTTTTTAAACCTAAGAGGTTTATGGCATCTTTTTAGTTAGTGTATTTTTACTTGTGAGGTTATTGTTATGAATAGACATAAAGGGCGATTTCTCTGGTGGAGAAATTTGTCCGCTTGCTTACTGCTATGTACTAACTCAAGTGTTTTCGCTGTGGATGATGTAGGTGATACATCTGAGAACGCTAAACTAATTACGGTTGGTACGGAATTTTCGTCTAAAATTGACACCAGTGGTGATGAGGATTGGTTCAAATTTCAAGGGTTGGAGAATGGTAATTCTTATAGAATTGTCGTTAATAATGTGGGTATTGATATTGATGTAGCAATTGAACTCTACAGTGGTGTTAATTGCGAAACGAAAGATGACAGGGAAAATTCTGGTTTTCCAGGCGAAGACGAACAAATAGATTTTTCTACTGAATCAGAACAGTACTGTCTTAGAGTAACGCACACAGGCTTTTTTGGTGATGATACTGGGTACACCATCTCTATTACTAATGCGACACCACCCACTGCGATTATGAAACTGTCGCTTAATCCTGAACCAAATGTCGAGGACACTAACCAGATTGAAGGTCCGCCTCCGTTGACAGTTTTTCTTAATGGCGATATTGAAAATGGAAATCCTGTAACTTCTTGTAAGTGGCAACAAGCATTAGAAGAAAAACAGGGGTGTAGTAATTTTATGACTTTCAGTTCCACTGGCGAATATAAAATTACACTGACGGTGACTGACAGTGCTGGTATAGAAGGAACAGCAGTGGGAATTGTAACAGTTAATACACCCCCAACTGCAAGTTTTAATACTGATCCAATTGAGGGTTATGCGCCTTTAACTGTTAGTTTAAATGGCAGTACTTCTAAAGATGAAGAGCTTGATGGTTCAATAGACTCGTATACTTGGAGTATCGTCGATTCTGATAATAATAAGATTGTTTCTGATAATGAGCTTGTTGTTGATAAATCTGTTGCTAAGTTTGATCCAAGGTCTGACAACGTTATTAGTCCTACTATAACTTTCAACGAACCTGGAAGTTATACAATTAGTCTGGTTGTAACTGATGATAAAGGTGCTAACTCCACTGACACCGTGAGTAAAAGGGTGATGGTAAGCGAAAAACCAAATCAACCACCTGTTGCTGATTTTACAGTTGAACCAGCTTCAGGTATAGCCCCATTAACTGTTAGTTTAAATGCCAGTGGTTCGTCTGATGATGGTGAGATTAAGTCTTATAGTTATACATATACACACACCACTTTAGATGGTGAAGAAAAAGAACCTGTAGAAATATCCCTAACAGAAGAAACAAAAGAAATTCCTAACCTGATTGCGGGCACTTACACAATTAGTCTCGTTGTGACTGATGATAAAGGTGCTGACTCCGAAGTGGTGACTGAAACGGTGACGGTAAGCGAACCAAATCAACCACCTGTTGCTAATTTTACCATTCGTTGGAATAAAACGACGGATACAGTTATCATAGATGCTGAAAGTTCTTCTGATTCTGATCCTGATGATTCAATTTCCAGTTACACTTGGACAATTGGTGAAGAGGAGCAAACTGAAACTGGAAAAGAACTTTCCTTTCAAGTATCAACAACAAGTACTTATACACCAGGTACTTATACTTATACACCAGGTACTTATACAATAAGTCTCATCGTCAAAGACAATAACGAGGCAGAAAGTGAACCATTTGAAAAGGTGGTAAACATTGGAATCCCCTCTCAATTAATGACTACTAGAGGTGGCAATCAGAGCTTGGAACCGGGGAAAAAGTCAAAACTCATTTTTCAATTAACAGATGATTTTGACAAACCGCTTGAAAATGTTGAACTTGATTTTGTTCTTAACAATCTCAATGGGAGTCTAACGGATGAGAAATTGATTGATATTGATAGTGAAGAAAAAACTGAAGGTAAACAGAGTGATAATGCTATTACTTTGACTACCAGCACAGATAAAAATGGACAGACAAGTGTACAGTTTACAGCTCCGACAGATGTTGATGAAGATATTGTTATTTACGAACTTTCTGCAAAGGTAGTAGTAGATGATGCTACACCAGATGTTGTAGAAGAGTTTACGAATATCTTTGTTTTGCTTTCTTCAGCATCGCTAGAGTGGCAAAAACTAGAAGACATTTCAGGAAATATTATACCGGATAGTATGAGCACAAATGCTACTTTTTCCATTGGTATCTACGATCAGTCCTTCACTAAAAAGGATGGCGAACTAAGTCCTGAAGATGATGTCCTTA
>JAOZMR010000114.1 GCA_029934215.1 Pontiellaceae bacterium
AGAGTTTCGACAGAATCATTGTCGACAGAATCATTTTAAAACTGAAATACAGAAGTGTCTTCATGATTGCCGCTTCGCTTCTTTCTGGGAATACAAAAAGCACTTTCGCAATAGCTCAGGTCTGTAGACAATTATTCTGTCGAAAATCGCAGTACTATGTGTCTATTTCAACCCTGAAAACAACGGTGATTACGCTTAAACTTCAACCCGTTAAGCCCTGTCCCATCATTCTGCCGTCAATCATTCTGCAAAAACTCTCTCCCTCTTCACCCGCAACGGAACTGGGGCTATTTTCGCAGAATAATTGACGGCAGAATGATGGGACTTTTTAATTTCTTTTTAGCCGCAAAGGAACGCAGAGAACGCAAAAGAAAAGGCTTCAAGAGCTGATTCCCTATTCCATACTCTCTACACTGAATGCTCCAACGTTTTCTGGGACAAGTTCTAGAATACCTTTGTATACGACAAGCGGCGCAGTGACGCGCAGACGTATCCCGGATTCTAGCGCGTCGCGCTCTTCCCCTGAAACCTGCTTGTCCCAGAAGAGAACCACCATTTCGCCGCTCTCATCGGCGATCGGATAGATGACTCCACGACGAATCGATCTCGGCTCGCCGAGCGTGCCTATAACGGTGAAAATATCGCCCTCCTGGTTGGCCGTTATATCATCGATGCGAAATAATCCTCCATGCCTTTCTTTTTTTTCCTTCTCCGGCTCTTTCTCCGGATCCTTCTTCGGATCCTTGTTCGAGGTTCGATATTCTCTTCCTTCTAACTCCGTAAGTTCTCGTAATTCGGTGGCTTCCCAGATTTTGAGCTGAAGTTTTCCTCGATAGATATCAACGCGTCCGCGTGCGCTGAGCTTTTGTCCAAGGGTTGGAAGTTTTTGTTCCAAACCTTGGAAAACTTTGTCCCAGAAAATGATTTCCAGCTCCGTGCCCGCGTCCTCAATGGTCAGCACGTAGGGCGCCTTGCTTCCAGGCCTTGGAAGCGATATTTCTTTGAGCAGTCCTACAACGAAAACGGTGTCGCCTTTGTGCGCAGGTTTGATATCGGAAAGGGAGATGTTGGGCTCAACTAATCTTCTCGCTTTTCGTTTTCGCCGAAGAGTCATCTGGGTCGCCGATTGCATGCGGAGTTTGATTTCTTGTTCGGCGCTGACATTTAGGCTTCCCGCGACTTCCACGCGGTCGCCATAGCGCGGCAGTTTCCCTGCGTTTTTGAGTGCCTCCGCCTGTGCGCGTCCGCCCATGACGGCGATTTCGCCCGTTCCGTCGTTCAGATTAAAAACGATTCCGCCGGATTTGAAGATGTAGGCATCGCGCGTGACTTCGCCCGTGATTTGCACGTATGCAAAATTCATGGTCGGCGTAATTTCGGAGATCTGTACGGTTGGGATCTCGCGGTTGACGGAGTATAGGTATAGCAAAATCAGCCCTGCAACGGCCAGCACTAGCGATGCGGCTTGCAGGGCGCGTACCCGCATCGGGCGTTTTACTTGGTGCCCGTAAACCGGATCACTCATTCGGATAGACCGATGCTCTTTTGAACGACGGCTGCGAGGGTTTCGGCGATGCGGTTGGTCGTCTCTTCGGTCGGACCTTCTACCATGACGCGACACATGTTTTGTGTTCCGGAGTAGCGAATCAGCACGCGGCCTTTGTCGGCGAGTTCGGCTTCTGCTTGTTGGGTGGTCTCGGAAAGTCCAGCGATCTCTTCGACTGGCGGCTTTTCTTTGACGTCTATGTTGATGAGTTTTTGCGGGAATATTTTCATGATTTTCCCAAGCTCGGAAAGCGGCTTGCCGGTTTCGCGCATGATGCTCAGCAACTGGAGCGCTGCGATTATGCCGTCGCCGGTGGTGTGGTGATTGTGAAAAATGACGTGCCCGGAGGCTTCGCCGCCGAGTACTGCGTCGTCGGCGAGCATGCGTTCGAGAACGTAGCGGTCGCCGACGTCGGTGACTGCGGCTTCGATCCCCATTTCTTTCATGGCAGCAAAGAATCCAAAATTGCTCATGACGGTTGCGACGACTTCGTTGTTTTTCAGCAGTCCGCGTTTTTTGTACTGTTTGGCACAGATTGCAATGATCTGGTCGCCGGAAAGTTCGTTCCCTTTTTCGTCGACGACGATTAAGCGGTCTGCGTCTCCGTCGAAGGCAAGTCCAACCGCTGCGCCTGTTTCGATGACTTTTGCTTTTAGGTCGTCGGTATATTGCGAGCCGCAGTTGTCGTTGATGTTTGTGCCGTTCGGGGAGACGTGGATCGAGCTCACGTCGGCGCCTAGTTCTGAGAAGATGATTGGTGCGACTTTGTAGGCGGCTCCGTTGGCGCAGTCGAGGACGATTTTCATGCCGTCGAGTGTCATATCGTCCGGAAAGGTGTTTTTACAGAAAACGATGTAGCGGCCGATCGCATCTTCAATGCGTCTGGCTTTTCCGATGTCGTCCTCGGTGGAGCGGACGCCGCGCAGTTTGTGACTGTTTATGAGTTCCTCCATCTCTGCCTCCTCAGCGTCGGGAAGTTTGTTGCCGGTGCGCGAGAAGATTTTTATGCCGTTGTCGTGATATGGATTGTGCGAGGCGGTGATCATGATTCCGGCATCGGCTCGCATGTCTTGCGTGATGAAGGCAAGCCCAGGGGTCGGAAGCGGGCCGAGGAGAATGGCGTCGACTCCAACGGAGCAAACGCCTGCGGTGAGCGCGGTTTCGAGCATGTATCCGCTCAGTCGCGTGTCTTTACTGATGACGATGCGCGGGCGGGTGCCTTTTTCGCGGTGATATTCTTTGCATACATACGCAACCGCGCGTCCGATTTCGAGCGCCTGCTCTGCGGTCATGTTTCCTAAGTTCGCCATCCCGCGAACGCCGTCGGTTCCAAATAGTTTCCCCATGGGTTTTCCTTTATTTAAACTTGCTCGTTTCGTTGACGATGGTCTGCAGCCAGTCCGTGGCACTCGTGCGTGCATCTGCACTCAAGCGATGAATCGCTGATAAATAATTTGTGCGATCCATTTTGGATATAAAATCTGGGCAGACAGGGATGTCTACCGCACGGATTTCTTCCAGGCTTTGGAAGGAGCAGCCCGCTTTTTTGATGAATTTTTCCAACCTTTGGAAACGCTCGTTCAGAATCAGATCTAGGTTGGCGAGCGCGCCGTCGAAGACCGCTTGATCGAATTCGTCGCGTATGAAGAGAATGCGAACATTCTGATACCACGCTTTGAGTGCGTTGATGTTGCCGATGTATATTAGGTTGTTTTTGAGGATTCGGTCTATGTTTCCATAGCGTCCAGGCACAAATGGAGTTGTTTTTTCGGCGGGAGCGGGCGGAACATGTAGGTGATTTTCATCCAGCAGATCTTTACGGCAGACCCCGCCAGCGGCGAGCACGCTTCCAAATGCAATACGCGATGGACCAACGAGCCCCCCCTGCCCTCCCAGAAAAATCGGCTTCTGATTCATCAACACGCCGAGCGGAACGTCACCGACGAGTGATGCGGTCGCTTTGTCCTGATTCGGCGTGAAGTTGAAATGAACATACGACGAACCGACTTCGCTGTGATCTTTGCGACTAGTTCCACCTGCCATCAACACATCGCAGAAATTGATTAGGCTTCCGAGGGTGACGTATGGAAGAAGAACGGTTTGTTTGAGCCCGACGGTGTGCGCGCCGTTGGCTTCTTCTTCGAGAATGGTTCCGCCGCGAACATGCGCACCGGACCCCATATTTGCGCCATCGAGAAAAACTGCGCCGGAGAAATAACCGCCGTTGAGTTTTACTTTTCGCCCCAACTGGCAGTTTTCAAGAACCGCCGGTGCCTCGGCGCCCACTTCGCAACCGGATCCAATCGACGAATTAACGATTCGACAACCGGGATGAATGAGCGCATCCGGAGCTATGTTAGATTTGTTTCTCATGCCTGCCCGCTTTAAGACAATTTGAGGAGCGCGCCGATCACAATCCCGATTCCGGTGAAACTCAGGAGGGCGAGCGAGCTTTTCATTTTAAAAGATAGGGCGAACATCTCCACGGTGGTGCTGCCGCCCGTAAAAATAAAAATGAGAGCGCAAAGCGCAATGAGTAGTAGTGCTGCAATTAATCGTTTATTCATAGGTTCATTCCTCCGCCTCGCTGTGAGGCATTTTTAGTGGGTTCTTGGTTCTGGATGCTTAGTGCTTGGTTCTTGGTTCTGGTTGCACAGCTTACAACTCATTTTAAACATTAACCATCCAACACTTGCTCAAAGGTGTTGTATACCCAGTCTAGCATGGATTCAAAACGTGGATCGTTTCGCAATGATACAAGATCAGGATCTTTTTTCATCCATTCGTAATCGTCGTAGCCAAGCTCCATCGAACGACCCAACGCTTCAAGCGCGTCGTCGTTTCGGTCGGAGAGCGCGAAACTGCAAGCTAAGTTGTACCAAACAATCGGTTCCTCTGAGCAAAGACGACAAAGGCGTTCGTCGACGCGCAGGCCTTCGGCGGTGTCGCCGGTGCGCGTGTAGAGATCGCCCAGCGCACGCATCACCTCGATATCATCAGGCATTCGTTTTTCGACCCGCTGAAGAAAAGCAAGTTCCTGCTTATCTTCACGAAGCCGTTCTTCATCTATTTGGAGTTGTGTCATGCGAAAAATCCCATTAGTTACGTTTAGAAATTGGCTCAACTTTGCGGAATGTTGGCCCGGTATAAATCTGGCGCGGACGAGCGATTCGCCCGTGAGGATCGTCCTTCAGTTCCATCCACTGGGCAATCCAGCCAGGCAAACGACCGATGGCAAACATCACCGTGAACATGTCGGTTGGGATCCCCATCTCGCGATAGGTGAGACCGGTGTAGAAATCGACGTTCGGATAAAGCCCGCGATCTACGAAATAGGGATCCTCAAGTGCCTTTTCTTCGAGTTTCATCGCGATATCTAGAAGCGGATCGATATTATTCGTGGATTCGATCACCTCCATGCAGAGCTTTTTGGCAATCGTGGCACGCGGGTCGTAGGACTTATACACGCGGTGCCCAAAACCCATTAGACGGAACGGATCGTTTTTGTCTTTCGCCCGTTCGATCACCTTATCCACGTCTCCGCCGTCGCGTTCAATCTCTTCGAGCATTTCGATGACCTGCTGGTTTGCCCCCCCGTGCAACGGACCCCAAAGCGCGCAAATCCCTGAGGAGATCGAAGCGTACAGATTAGCACCCGCACTGCCTACACTACGCACCACGGATGCCGAGCAGTTCTGCTCATGATCCGCGTGAATGATCAGCAACTTGTTCAATGCGCTAACCATCACATCATTATACGAAGCCTCCTTCACCGGCGAGCTGAACATCATGTTCAGGAAATTTTCGCAATACGACAAATCGTGCTTCGGGTAAATCGTTGGATGCCCGATCGATTTTTTATACGAGAACGCGGCGATCGTGCGCAATTTTGAGATCAAGCGCGTTACCTTCATATCCACATCTTCCTTATAATTCTCACCCATCTCTGGGTAAAAAGAGGACAACGAAACAACCATTGCCGAGAGAATCGCCATCGGGTGCGAATGATCTGGATAGTGACTAAAAAACTCCTTCATATCCTCATGGATCAGCGAATGACTGTTCAACAAATTGCTATAACGCGCCTTCTGGCCCTCCGTCGGCAAAGACCCGTGAATCAGCAAATAGACCACCTCAATAAATTCGCAATTTTTAGCCAGATCCGCGACATCGTACCCGCGATAACGTAAAATGCCCTTTTCCCCATCAATAAAAGTGATATTGCTCGAGCATACGCCCGTATTAACAAACCCTGAATCGAACGCAATACAGCCCGTATCCTTGCGCAACGAACTAATATCTATCGCACGCTCGCCCTCCGTCCCCTCATACACCTTATAACGCAGATCCTTCTCGTTCATCTTCAGACCCATGCTACCAACTTCTTTCATTTTCGTCATACTACAACCCCTTCCAGTTTTCATAAGCTGTAGAGTTTATTAGGCAATGCGCACCGTACGCAAGAAAAAAGTCCGAGTCCTCAGCTCAATCTGAAACAACCCTTCTGTTTGCGCCATCAAAATTTGCTCACAAAAAGAATTGCACAACCGGGGTTTTTCCTGTTTCATTCCCACTTCTTAGAACAAACAAGGAACTGATTTATGGCCAAAAAAAGCAGCATTGCTAAAAATGAGAAGCGCATTAAGTTGGCGAACAAATACTACGCCAAACGCATGGAGCTCAAAAAAATTATCCTCAACCCTGAAACCAGCTACGAAGATCAAGAAGCTGCTTTCAAAAAAATACGGAAACTTCCGCGTGACGCAAACCCAACGCGTATCATGAACCGGTGCCGAGTAACTGGGCGCCCGCGCGCTGTTTACAGAAAATTCGGTCTCTCGCGCATTACCTTGCGCGAAATGGCGTCCGAAGGGCTCATCCCCGGAATGACCAAAGCCAGCTGGTAATGACGGTTCTACCGTTTCCCATACAAAAGCCTCGAATTCGTTCGAGGCTTTTGTTGCGTGCATAGTTGTTTCCATCGTCCTATACGCCTCGCAAAATCGGTGCGATTCAGGGAAAGACCACGGGGACTAGATGTAAAAGGTTTCATTTCACGATTTTGTTCTGGGGAATCCCCCATTAAATGGTTATAAAAGTTCTGTGCGAAGCGAAAATTTTAAACTCTAACAGGAAAACATTTATGAAAACAGTTGGCATCATCCTTGGCGGCGGAGCAGGAACGCGGTTGCAACCGCTCACAACAGATCGAGCAAAACCGGCCGTTCCGATTGCGGGGAAATATCGTTTAGTCGATATCCCAATCAGCAACTGCATTAACAGCGGAATCCGATCCATCTATCTACTAACACAGTTCAACAGCGTTTCCCTGCATCGTCATATCCAATCCACGTATATTTTTGATCAGTTCTCTCCAGGTGACGTAAACATGTTGGCTGCCGAACAAACACCTGATTCTGAAGGGTGGTTCCAAGGCACAGCGGACGCTGTTCGCAAATCGAGCAAATACTTCATGGGTGAAAAACCAGACATTGTAGTCATTCTTTCCGGAGATCAGCTCTACCGCATGGATTTCGATAAAGTGATCAAAGAACACATCGAACGCGGTGCGGAAGTAACCATTTGTACAAAACCCGTTCCACGCCGAGAAGCGGGCGACCTCGGTATCATGCATGTGGATAACAAAAACGAGATTGTCGAATTCGCTGAAAAACCTGGCGACACCCCACGTCTGGACGAACTACGCGCACCGATGTATAACGACGAACGCTTCCTCGCGAGCATGGGCATCTACATATTTAACGCAGACGTACTCATGCAACTTCTCACAGATAGCAATGAATCCGACTTTGGGAAACACATTATCCCGCAAGCCATTGAAGAGCGGAAAGTATTCAGCCACATCTTTGAAGGCTACTGGAAAGATATCGGAACCATCGGAATGTTTCACGAAGCAAACGTTGCACTAACCGATCTAGTCCCAGAATTCACATTCTACGACGCGCATGCACCCATCTACACTCACATGCGCTATCTACCGCCGTCCAAAATAAACTGCTGCGACCTAAACCGCTGCCTTCTTTCCGACGGATGCATCATCTCTGGTCACCGCATCCTGCACTCCGTGATCGGCACACGCGCAGTCGTTGGCGAAGGAACCGTCATCGAGCACTCAGTAATTATGGGCGCCGACTATTTCGAACAAGAAGAAGCTGAAAAAAACCAACCCTCCCAAAGCGAGCCACTAGGCATCGGAAAAGACTGTTACGTCAAGAACGCCATCATCGACAAAAACGTTCGAATAGGAGACAGCGTATACATTTCACCCGAAGGGAAAGCTAACGGTGACAAAACAGACCTTTACCTAGTAAGCGACGGAGTCATCGTAATTCCGAAAAACACAGTCATCCCATCCGGAACACGACTCTAACCCTCCACAGAAAAAACACCCGAGCTGGAAGCCTCGTTTATAAACTCGTATCGCACGAGAAAACGAGGCGACAGCTCAGCTCGTTCCAACAGTAGACGAGCGCGTCCAGCCTCAACAGCCCCTCTTAATGGGGGGAAGGTTAAGCGTAATCACCATTGTTTTCAGGGTTGAAACAGTTCTTTGATTCGTGAGTTCCCTTCATTCGCTGGGCAAACCCGAGCTGGGGCGGTTTTCGAAGAATGAGGGTCATAATTTTGCCCAGCGCTGAAAGCGTAGCGATAAATAACTTTTGTATTCCAGCCCTCATACAAAACGCCAGTATTCGAGTTTTGTCTCGCAAGTTGAATGTTACCACTTTCACAACAAATGACGCACGCAATGAATGGATGTTTGAAAAAACGGAAAGAGGTTTAACCGCGAAGGAACGGTAGAGTAGAGGAACCCGCC
>JAOZMR010000115.1 GCA_029934215.1 Pontiellaceae bacterium
CGAATTCCACCTTAAATTCGCTGGGTCGTGGTTTGATGTTGGGGGTAAGCGTAGAAATCGGCAATCTTCAATCGGAAATGCCCAAAGATCAGATGTGTGTATGACTCAACTCAATTATGGAATATCGCTCAATAAAGTCACCAGGGGTTTGTTTATATAATAACTCGAGCGACCAAAACGTTGTTTTTTTAAATAACCAGCCTCGGTTAACTTGTCAAGATAGCGCGTTGCCGTAATCCGCGATATATGCAGATCGTTCTGTAGGAAGTTTATTTTCGTATACGGATGTCTAAATAAATTATTTAGCAAATCCTGACTATACATCCTTGGAAATTCGTCTCGCAATCGGTGTTTTGTTTTAAGCATCAACGCCTTAATATCCGTAATCAGATGTAACGTCTGCCGAGATGTGCAAGAAATTGCATCCAGCATAAAAAGCACCCACTCAGCCCATGCACCTTCATCGCGCACTGCCTGCAAAAGCCGATAGTAGTCTGGCTTATTTTGAACAATATATCGACTGAGATAAAGTACCGGAATGCTAAGCAAATCGCTCTCAAGAAGATATAGAACGTTAACGATTCTCCCTGTTCTCCCATTTCCATCATAAAAGGGATGAATGCTCTCGAACTGATAGTGTATAATCGCCAATTTGATCAAAGGATCCAATGTACTCATCTCGGCATCATTCATAAACTGATCTAGGTTAGACATTCGCTCGACAATCTCTGCATGGTCTTGCGAAGGAGCATAAACAATCTCACCTGTGGAGTGATTCCTCAAAGAGGTTCCTGGCAACTTTCGAAACCCGGCATTATTTCCCTCAAGAATCTCCTGCACCTTCAAAATGAGTCGTGTAGTGATTAATGGGCTAATCTGAACTTCGTGATAACCGTGTTGCATAGCAAGAGCATATCGTTCAACCTCTTTGGCCGATGGAGATGCAGAAGTATCTCCAGACTGAGCTTTATATAGCTCGTCATGGGTCGTCACAATATTTTCAATAGCAGAACTATCCTTCGCCTCTTGTAGAGATAGAGTATTGATCAGGATCGCTTCATTAGGAATCGTTTGGGTCCCACCTTTAAGCTCTGCTAAATAACGGTGAGCCTCTGCTGCTTTTTTCAGTATCTCAACGGTTTCAAGATTCACATCAACCGGAAGCGGCTGTAATTTCGCCATTTTATCACATTTCTCTCCTGATCCGATTTCGCCAATAAATATATACGTCAGCCATGAACTATTCATATATCGCCGTTTTCTATACACGTCATCAAGAGCTGATTCAATATTCGATGGTAAGAAAAGGTGCCAGTGTACCAGCCCTCATAGAAACTGCCTCTTTTCTGGTTTCGCGTAAGGGTCAAACCACCTAAGCAAATATATGGAGCGCGGGTTCCGAGCTGGAAGATAATTCCCAGCCTCGGGCGATGCGGTAGCCGGGAAGCCAGATGATTTCGCCGCCGCATTCTACGACTGGAAATTCTGCGCGTTGCGCTTTTGGTGTTTTTAGATCAATGAATATGTCATGTAGTTTTTTAGAACCTGTCATGCCGTACGGTTTCATTCGGTCCCCTGGACGCGGTGTGCGAATGATGATTTTGCGCCCGCCGATTTTTTCGAGCGATATGGAGGCTTCGTTTTTTTTATACAGGATTCCGATTCCTTTTTTCATCCGCATAGTTTCTCTGCAAAATTGACTGGAAACCTGTCCTACGTTCATTTTGCCGTATTCGTTCGTAATGCGGATGCCTTCGAGATCGAGATGGGTTGTTCCTTCGGTGCGCGCCGAGAACGCGATGAATTGTTCGACGGCTTTGTATGTTGGATTGACTCCAAATCGAATTAGTTGGTTGCGGGCGACGATTCGAGTTGCTTGCGTTTCTTCGTCGGCACGCAGAGTTTCCATGGTGCGGAGAATGTTTTCGGCTGCGCGGTCGTTTATTTTTCCAAGGGTTGGAAGAATCTGATGGCGGATTGAATTGCGCGGGATCGCTTCGTTTTCGTTGCTCGCGTCCTCGCGCCAGTCAAGCCCCTCTTTTTCCAACCATTGGAGGATTTCTGCTCTACGGATTCCAAGCATTGGACGGATTAGTGTCAAGTTTTCCAATGGTTGGAAGGGTTTCATTCCGCCAAGTCCGGCGGAACTGGATCCGCGTGCGGCTCGTAGGAAAAAGGTTTCGAGCTGGTCATCTGCGTGATGAGCCAGGGCGATTGGAGCTGGAGAGGTTTGATGTTTGAGGCTTGAGGTGATGGATCTAAAAAGGCGGTGCCTCGCTTCGCGGGCAGCCATTTCGATGGAGATTTTTTTTTCTTTTGCGAGTGCTGGAACGTCTGTTTTTGTGGTTGTGCATTCGACGTCGAGTTTTTCGCAGAGTGTTTTCACGAATGCTTCGTCGGCGTTTGCGTCTTTCCCGCGAATAGAGTGGTTGAGGTGTGCGGCGGCGATGTTGTACCCTAGGCGATGAAGAATGTGTAGCAATGCAACGGAGTCCGCACCGCCGGAGATTCCGACGACGGTGCGGATGCCGTCGGGAACGAGGTGTTCCCGGTCGATCGCCGCTTTAACTTTTCCGAGCAGGTTTTTCCCTTCGGGCTTATTCTTGTGCGTCTTCAAGGGCTTCTTCGCGGGCGATGCGTTCGTGACGGTGCTTAAGCTCCGCCTTGATTTCAAGCATTCTCTCGCGTGTTAGCGGGTATTTGTGAAGTAGCAACAGCGCAAATGACAAAAAGACGAGCGGCAAAACCATCAGCCAGATCCGCATACTGGTGAATACCCCGGGTTCCTGATGAACTCCCATATCGATATCAAAGCCAGAGAGAAGCACAACGAGACTCGCCATGATAGCGCCGATGGGTCCGACGGCTTTCATGACCATTGCATTCACCGCGCCAAACATTCCCTCGCGGCGAGAGTGATTTCTCAGTTCGTCCACATCGGTGACATCCGCCATAAGGGTCGAGACCACGGTGTACATGCTGGAAATGGCAATCGAACCAACGAACGGAAGGATGAACATCAAGTAAGGGCGATCCGGGTTGTAGCAAACCCAGCTGAGCAATGCGTTTAGCATAAGCAGGTAAATTGCGAAGCGAAGCGCGTTGTGTTTCTCAAACTTTTTGCAGAGCCAGGTGATTAGTGGGATGGCCAGGATTGCCATGCCGACGCCTAGCGACTGCTGAATCGCGATATAATACGCGCCAACCTTTAACCCGCCATTGAACACCCAATAAATGGTCAAATATCCCCCAGCCATCATGACCAATCCGAGAGACTTTTGAAGGAAGAAATACAAACCAACAACCCGCCAAAACTCGGGAACGCTCGCGGTCTGCTTGATGGATTTGAAGAACGGGACTTTTTTCCTTTTTTTGTCAAGAACCGTTCGCTCTTTCACTATGACTGTTGAATAAACCAATAACGGGATTGAGATGATACCACAGATAATTCCCAACCACATCGCGCCATTAATTCCGTCGGAAAAAAGAGGCAGCAAAACAAACGGGAAAAGCCACGGGTTCACAAAGCGCACAATCTGGCTCATGACCGAACGGATGGCGATCACTTTGGTTCGCCCGTTGTAGGATGGTGCCAGTTCAATGCCAAGGGCATAGTAAGGAACGCTACGAATGGTACCAAATGTCGCCATAATGATGAGCGCGACAATCATATAAATCGCAACTTTGTCATCTTGTTCATTTTTCCCAAACGCCAAGAGTCCTTCTTTAAATTTTTCGCTTGTGCTCGGTTTTTCTCCTTTGAATTTTTGATTCAGGTGGCGACTAAGTACTTCATCGGCTTGCATATATTTCAGCAGACCGATCGTGCCCTCTTTGTATTTATCGCGCCCCGCTTCCATCGGCTCATCGCCCTGCGCCCATAAATACGCATAAAGAGCCTCTGGGTTGGCGAGGTTTTCTTGCGTCATTACAGATTGAACCTCTGCCAAATCTTTCTGTGTCAGATCGGTCTGAAGAAAATCAACATTGTATCCCGCGCCGTACAAAAGACGCTTGGTATGCAATGCGACGTACTTTGAATAAGAGATTTCCCCTTTCGAGTCGGCGAGCATTATTCGTGCTGTTTGAAGATCCTCTTCGGTTACAGCGATCGCTTTTCGCATCAAAAGTCCTGCTATTTTTTTGGAGAACTTCCCTTTCTTCAAGCCCTCTCGGATCGCTGCCAAATCGTCTGGCGAATCTGCAAACGGAAGAAGCAACGCTTCGGTTTCCGCATCTATGGTTTTGGTTTTTATTGCATTCTTAAGCGTGTTGTATTTTTTCCGTTTTTCAACCGAGGTAAGAAACGTATCGACCAACGGTGTGTAGATTTTTGAGTCTGCGGGGACCAATCCTTTCGGATTCATCGTTGCCAACGTCCCTAAGGTAACCTCTTCGCGAAGGGTTATTTTCCCCTGCTCGCCTTTTTCGGGGAAACATTTCCAGTATGGAAGGTTGTAGTATTCGCCGAGCGCCTCAATGATGGATTTGTTTAGAAGGGCAAGTCTGGCGCGATAGATCCCGTCTTTCTGATAGGCGTTTCTGCGATAGTCAATCTGTTCACCATCAAAACGAAGCCCCATGTAGGCGGCACGTCCGTTGAAAAAGTTACCGGCGCGCTCACGAAACCCGCGCTTTTGAGGATAATCCGCCTCAATCAATACACGTCCATCCACAACCACACGATCTCCCAACGTCAGACGAGCAGAAAACTCCTGCCCCATCAACTCGTCGTCGAGCCGATCCGTACCGAACCCTTCGGTTGAAATCGTCAGTGGAATCGCGGAAGAATCGTCTTCAACCAAAGAAATGCCAGCGCCTATTTTCTTAAGGGAATGTTTCAGCAACGCATCGATATGATCCGCCGGTTTCTCGGACTCAACCGCCACCGAATCATCCAGCGTCAAAGCCAGCTTGGTTTGAGTGATTCCGTACCCACGCAACATATCGCCGAAATTTTCCAGCGCATTCTCCGACTGAACGATCTCTGGGATTTCCTTAATGTTTTTGACCGTTTTGTCGCTATCGGGGAAGTTCGCCCAAATCACAACAGAGAAGATCGTGGAAAGAAGCCCGCCGACCAAGATGAAGGGACGGCGGCGCCCCCATCGGCTTTTAAAGTTGTCGGAGATATTCGCCATAATGGGGTCAGTGATCGAGTCCCATAGCGTTCCGAAAATCCCCATAAACGCAATCAGCATCGGGTTAATCTGCAAAACAAACATCAGAAGATTCTGCTTCAGCAACATATCGGAGTTCGCGATTTGTCCCGCCACTCCACCGAGCGCGTAGGCGACCATCTCCTTCGTCGCCGCATCATCCACCTCTGGAGAATCGTCCGATACCGCATCCACGTCTTCAGGCGAACTCTCTGTTTGAGATTTCGCCAAACCACTTCCTTTACGCTTTTTTTTGCTCATAAACCGTCCTTTTTAAAAATACAGAAAAATACAATCGACAAATAGCCCACTAAAAGGTGCAGTGTAGCCTGATTCGCAAACACAACGCGAATTCTATTTTCAATTCGTTCGATTCCAAATCTTGGAAAACGTCCAATGTTTGGAGAATTTAACTCTTCCTGATTGCTTTTCTCGGACAGGTGAGTACATTCACGCGACTTTTTTTCCGCTCCACCGTTTCGGAGCGACTACAGATTGGAACATTTATGAGAAATGAAAACATCCGCAACGTCGCGATTATCGCGCATGTTGACCATGGCAAAACAACGTTGGTTGATCAGATTATTAAGAAATCGCACCTACTCCGCGACAACGAGGAGTTTCAGGAGTGCATGCTCGATAGCAACGACCTCGAGCGCGAGCGTGGCATCACCATCCTTTCAAAAAACATCAGCGTCGACTATAAGGGCGTAAAGATCAACGTCATCGACACCCCCGGGCACAGCGACTTTGGCGGACAGGTCGAGCGCGTGTTGAACCTCGCTGACGGCGTGCTTCTTTTGGTCGACGCCGCAGAAGGGCCGATGCCGCAGACTCGCTTTGTTCTAGATAAAGCACTTGAGCTGAATTTGAAGCCGGTTGTGGTGGTGAACAAAGCAGATAAGCCCGACGCACGCTGCGATGCGGTACACGACATGGTATTTGATCTGTTTGTGGAGCTCGAAGCCGACGACGATCAGCTCGACTTTCCGATGCTCTACGCCAGCGGACGCGACGGCTGGGCGGATCTTGAAATCGACGGTCCGCGCAACTCAATCATCCCGTTAATGGATGCCATTATTGAGCACATCCCTGGTCCATCGGTTCACGAAGGAGCCGTGCAGATGCAGGCAACAACGCTGGACTACTCCGACTACACCGGACGAATCGGCATCGGACGCGTCTATCGCGGAGACCTAGATCTCAAAACGCCGCTTTCTATTATTAAGCGCGACGGAAAGGTTCAGCCCGTGAAGCTCAAAGAGCTACACACATTCGAAGGCCTCGGACGCGTGAAAAAAGATTGCATCCCTTGCGGCGACCTCTGCGCCATCACCGGGATCACCGATATCGACATCGGCGACACCATCGCCGACCGTGAACATCCGGAAGCATTGCCCCTAATTGCTCTCGACGAACCCACCCTTTCCATGACCTTCCGCGTCAACGACTCGCCATTCTTCGGGAAAGACGGCAAATACGTCACCAGCCGTCACATCCGCGAACGTCTCCTCAAAGAATGCGAGCGCGATGTAGCCTTGCGCGTTGAAGAAACCAGCGGCGACAGCTTTATTGTTAGCGGACGCGGGGTTCTGCATCTTTCAATTCTCATTGAAACCATGCGACGCGAAGGATTTGAGCTAACCATTGCCCAGCCCCGCGTAATTTTCCGTGAACACCATGGGAAAAAAGAAGAACCGATAGAAATCCTTACAGTCGATGTTCCAGACGAATTCGCGGGGAAGGCGATTGAGCTGATAGGAATGCGTCGCGGAGAAATGGTTCGCATGGACCAGCACGGCATTCGGAAGAACATCGTTTTCCATATACCAACACGCGGATTGATTGGGATACGCAGCAAGCTGATGACCGCCAGCGCGGGAGAAGCGATCGTCTCGCATCGCTTTGTACACTACGGACCATACGCCGGAGAAATTGAAACACGCAACAACGGCGTACTCGTCAGCATGGGCAACGGAGCATCCGTCGGCTACGCCATCGACGCACTACAGCAACGCGGCATATTCTTCGTCGATCCCGGCGAAGACTGCTACGAAGGAATGATCGTGGCCGAGCACTGTCTCGACAAAGACCTGCCCGTAAACGTACAAAAAGCCAAACAGCTAACCAATGTCCGCGCCTCTGGAACCGACCGCGCTATGAAAATCGCGCCTGCCCAGAAGAAAAGCCTAGAAGAAGCGCTCGAATACATCGCGCCCGATGAACTCGTGGAAGTGACCCCAAGCTACATACGTCTACGCAAACGTTATCTCACCGAAAACGAGCGAAAACGCAAGACCCGTTCGGCGATTGGAACAGAATAAAAGTGATCGTAAAAAAATTGATAAAAGAGGCTTGATTGTCCAAAAGAATCCAGTACTGTCTTTTTTCAATTACGCGGGTGTAGCTCAATGGTAGAGCCCCAGCCTTCCAAGCTGGTCGTGAGGGTTCGATTCCCTTCACCCGCTCCATTTTTTAGGGGTTTAAACTACGGTTTAAGCCCCCTTTTTATTACCTCAAACGCTCGTTTGCTTGGAAACACCCTGTTTTGATAGCGTTAGATTATTCAGGGGTAAAACAGAGGATAAACGGAAAGAAACCGGAAACATTTTGAGCGATGTTTAAACAGGGGCGGTTTTGGTGATTAAAACCGGAAAGAAACCGGAAACATTTCCGCTTTTGACCGCTTTCAGCGGTTGTTTTTTCACCTCGCTTCCCTTGAAGCAAGCACACAAAAGACGCAGGGAAACGAATTGTAGAGCTTTGTGAGGTTCAAAAAATAGACGGGAAAACGGCGCGATTTGGAGTCGAAAACAGCTCTTGTTTTCCTCTAGACGGCAACTCAAGATCAATGCCACATACGCCCAGCAGTTGAGCAGCATGAGGAACGATAACCTCAAACAACCCCTTCGGTCTCTTACCGTTCAAAAGCTTCTTTATAATTCTACGGTTTCGAGCCTGTTCTTTCTTCAAAGCGATATGTAGACGATTCACGCCGCAACCCCGTTCAAAATCTTAGAGATTGCAGATTGTGGAATTTCCGGGTAGAGCCCCCAGTTGCCTGAAGGGCTCCCCCACAGATCCGGACGAGCACGATTGATGCATCCGGTTCCTCGATGCCAGTACTTTGCTAAACGTCTAGTGCCGCGACCCATTGAAAACGCTATGCTCTGGGGCAATTCATCATTATCA
>JAOZMR010000116.1 GCA_029934215.1 Pontiellaceae bacterium
TCCCATCCCGCATCTCCCATCCCGCATCCCACATCAGGAGTTCTTATGAGCCTTGCAAAAACCTATCCGATTCGTTGTCCAAAGTGTGACCACACACAAAATGTTAAATTGTATGATTCAATCAATGTTGCGCAGGAGCCTACGTTAAAAACCGAGCTACTCGAAAACCGCCTGAACCGGGTTCAGTGCGAATCGTGTGATACAAGCTTTCGGGTTGATAAACCTGTTCTATATCACGATGCTGATCGAAACATTTTAATCCACTGGATGCCGGATACTGCTTGTTCGCGCGAAGAGATTCTTGACGAATTTGACGATGCGATGGATGAGCTTCGTTCTGCGCTTCCAGAGAATACAGAACCGCCGCGCGTGCGGCTGGTTTTCACCCGAGTCGAATTGATTGAGCTAATGTTTATCATCGAAGCTGGGATGGAGGAGCGCGTGGTGGAGCATATTAAGTACACGATTCATACGCAAAATCCGGCTCGCTTGCCGCCAAGTAAAAAGCGTCTGCTTCTCAATGTTCAGGATTCCACAGCAGATGAATTGCTTTTTGCTGTGCAAGACATCGAAACCTCTGAACTTGGAGAGATTCTTCGTTATCCGCGCGAGGTCTATCGCGGGGTTCAAAAAATGTACCGTAAGAATTCCGATGAGTTTGTTGAGTTGTTCCCGGGTCCATACATCAACGCTCGCGCAGTGCTGATAGAAGATGGTGGGAGCGCGGAGTAATGGAGTCGTTGAGTTTTGGAGAGGGAGAGGGTTTTTGCAGAATGATTGACGGCAGAATGATGGGACGGGGCTTAATGGGGTGGAGGTTAAGCGTAAACATCTTTGTTATTGGCTATTCCAATCATTGGAAACTTTTCTTTTGCGTTCTCTGCGCTCTTTCGTGGCAAATTCCATTAACTTCCAACCCTTTAGCCACCCCCGCTTGCCTGTGTGCTAATGCCGCCAGAAGATGATCCGTTTCCACCATGCTTTGCTGTTTTCGCTCTCTTTCGGTTCGAGGTATTTAACGAGTTCTCCTTGTTTAAAGGATATGGTTCGCCAGCTTTCAGTGGATAGTTCTAATACGGCTAGTGATGCTAATGACATTTTTTCGATGTCGCTGTCTACTAGGTGTTGGAGGAGGTTTGTTACGGCGGGATGGTGTCCGATGAGCAGGATGGTGCTCGCTGTATCATCAATTGCTTGCACGACTCGAAGAATCTCCGAGCGTTCTGCTTCAAAAATGTTTTTTTTAATGCGAATCGAGGCTTCGGGAATCTTGAGTCTTTTCGCATAAATTTCTGCGGTTTCTATGGCTCGTTTGGCGGTGCTTGAAACGAGCAGGTCTGGATAGATATCAAGTCTGGCGAATTGACGTGCCATCTCTTCTGTCTGGCGCCGTCCATCGCGAGTTAAGGGATGGTCTGAGTCCGTAATCTGTGTGTTGGAATGGTCAAAGGCTCCATGTCGAACGATTATGAGTGTTTTCATTATTTAACTAAAGCTCCTGTGTTGGGGAGTTCTCCGTCTACGGTGATGAGTTTGAGATGATCGCCGGTCGATGCGCAAAGAAGCATTCCTTGCGATTCGACGCCTCGGATTTTTGCGGGTTTTAGGTTGGCTACGATGATGATTGTTTTGCCGATGATTTCTTCGGCGCTGTAGTGTTGGGCGATTCCTGCAATGATTTGACGTGTTTCGTCTCCGACTTTAACTTGCAGTTTTAGGAGCTTGTCGGCGCCTTCTAGTTTTGCGGCTGTGACTATTTTTGCGGTGCATAGTTTGACGTTCATGACGTCGTCGTAGGTGATGATGCCTTCTTGTTTTTCGGTGGTTTTCTGCGGCGTGGCGGATTTTTTTGTCTGTTTCTTTTGGGTCGGTTGAGATGGTTTCTCTTCTTTGGGCTGTTCGACGCGTGGGAATAGAGGGTCGATTTTTGGGATGGTTATGCCGGCGGTTATTACACCAAAAATGCGGAGGTGTTCAAGGTTGGGTTTGGTTAGACCAAATATACTGCGAAGTGCGCTCATTTGTTTGGGCATCACGGGATACAGCAATGCCGAGCAGACGCGCAGGGCTTCTGCGGCAAGACCGAGGGTTGTTGCGACGTCTTCGGTTTTGCCCTCTTTTGCGAGTGTCCAGGGTTGTTTGATTTCGAAATATTGGTTCACTTTGCGCACGGCGGTCAGGACGGAGGCGATTCCGTTGTTTAGGCGCATTGTGTTGATGGATTCTTCCATATCTATGACCGCTTGTTGTACGGTTTCCCATAGTTCTTTTTCGGGTCCTGTTTCGATTGCGGTTTTTCCAAGGGTTGGAAAGGTTCCGTTGCAGTAGCGCCCGAGCATGTTTACTGTGCGGCTTAGCAGGTTGCCGAGGTCGTTTGCGAGGTCGGAGTTGTAGCGCCGAATGAAGGCTTCTTCGGTGAAGGATGCGTCTTGCCCGAGGGTCATTTCTGCAACGAGGAAGTAGCGGAAGGCGTCAACGCCGTAGCGGTCTACCATTTCCATCGGATCAACGACGTTGCCAAGGCTTTTGCTCATTTTGGTGCGTCCTGTGAGCCACCAGCCGTGCGCAAAAACGCTTTGCGGGAGCTCCACGCCCATCGCTTTGAGCATGGTTGGCCAGTAGACGGTGTGGGTGGTGAGAATGTCTTTTCCGATGAGTTGTTGGGTTGCGGGCCACCATTGGTTGAATTTTTTGTCGTCGCTTTTGTAGCCGATTGCGGTGATGTAGTTTAGAAGTGCATCGAACCAGACGTATGTGACGAATTCGTGATCGAATGGAAGTTCGATTCCCCAAGCGAGGCGGGCTTTGGGTCGTGAAATGCAGAGGTCTTGTAGTTCTTTTGTTTTGAGGAACCCGAGGGTTTCGTTCGCGCGAAAGGCAGGTTGTATGAATTCGGGGTGTGTTTCGATGTGGTTTATGAGCCAGTCTTGGTATTTGCTCATCCGGAAGAAGTAGTTTGCTTCTTGTATGGCCTCGACTTTTTTCCCGCAGTCGGGGCAGTTCCCGTCAACGAGGTCTTTTTCGGTGAAAAAACGTTCGCATCCGACGCAGTACCAGCCTTCGTATTCTGCTCGGTAAATTTCGTCGCGATCGTATAGATCTTGAAGAACCTCTTGGACAATTTTTTTATGCCGCGGCTCGGTGGTGCGGATGAAGTCGTCGTTGGTGATTTCCAAGCGGTCCCAAAGCTCTTGGAAGCGGACAACGGTTTGGTCGCACTGTTCCTGCGCGGTGATTCCGTTTTTGTCGGCGGCTTGTTGAACTTTTTGCCCGTGTTCGTCGGTGCCGGTTAGAAAAAAGGTTGGTGTGTCGAGTAGGCGATGGTAGTTCGCGAGAACGTCGGCTAGGAGGGTTGTGTAGGCGTGCCCAATATGCGGCTGGTCATTCACATAGTAGATTGGTGTCGTTACGTAGTAGTTTTTTTTCATAGGCGACAGAGCATACAGATTCCTTAAAAATGTTCCAGCTTAAGAACCATTTTTGATGACGAGGTCGGTTTTAGATTCGTTTGATGTAGGTGCGGGGCTGGACAGGCGGGGTGCTCTGCTCTAGTTTATGTGTTTCTATATCCAGACAAAAAGGCTCTTCATGAATCGTTCATCTTCATCTTTTTCCAATATCGACAGTCGGCAATCGGCAATCGGCAATCCTCCTCCAACGTATAATTTGTGGACGATTGGTTGTCAGATGAATGAGGCGGATAGCCGTCATTTGGCTTCGCAGCTTGAAGCTCTTGGGTTTGTGGAGACCAAAAGGGCGGAGGATGCGGATGTCGCGGTGCTTAATACCTGCGTGGTGCGTCAGCAGCCGGAGGATAAAGCGGTTCGTAAGTTGACGTCGCTCGGTGGGATCAAGGGGAGTCATCGTCCTGGGATGATTATTGCGTTGATGGGCTGTATGGTTGGCAAGCGCGAGGCGGAGGATCTTGCGGAGCGTTTTGGTTTTGTCGATGTGTTTATGGCGCCATCGCAAACAGATGCGTTGATCGATTTTATTGTGCGCCACGATGCGTATAGCCATCTCAAAAAGAGCCAAGCCGAGTTGGCGGATTATCGCTTGCCTGTGGTGAATCAGGATAAAGCGATTACTGCGTTTGTGCCAATTACGCTGGGTTGTTCGCATGTCTGTTCATATTGCGTTATTCCACATCGCCGTGGCCCTGACCGAAGCCGTATGCCCGAGGAGGTGCTCCGCGAGGTGCGTGCCCTGGCGCGGCAGGGGATCAAGGAGGTCAATTTGCTCGGGCAGATTGTGGATCGCTATGGGTTTGATCTTGATGATGGCGTTAACCTCGCATGGCTCCTCAGAGAGGTCGCAAAAGTCGACGGAATCTTGCGCGTACGATTTTTGACGAGTCATCCGGCGTATATGGATGAGGAGTTGATTCGAGCCGTTGCTGAGACCGAGAAGGTTTGCCCGTATATTGAGATGCCGTTTCAGTCGGGGAGCGATCGGATTCTTGAGTCGATGCGTCGAGGCTACACGCAGGCGGAGTACCGCGATATTATTTCCAATATTCGGAAGTTTATGCCAAATGCATCGATCAACACGGATGTGATTGTTGGATATCCAGGAGAGACCGAAGAGGATTTCCTTGAAACGATGAAGCTGGCGGAAGAGCTTCGGTTGGATCTGTTTCATATTGCAAAATATTCGCCGCGTCCGAGGACGCTGTCCGCAAAAATGAGAGACGATGTTTCTGCGGTCGAGAAGGAGCGGCGGCGCACGGCGCTTGATGAATTGACGAAAAAAATCAATGCCGAGAAATCCGCTCAGCTTTTGGGTCAAACGGTAGAGGTTCTAGTCGAGGCATTTCAGGAGAAGAAGAAGCGCTGGCGCGGACGCACACCGCACAATAAGTTGGTTTTCTTTGAGTCGGATACAGATTGCCTCGGTCAGCTCGTGAATGTGAAGATCAACTGGACGGGTCCCTTTTCTCTCATTGGAACTGCGTCGGAATGTTGATGTTCGCGAAATGAGGGTTTCATCCGCCCAGCTGCTGGACTTCCCGCTCTTCCTGAACGGTGGAACAGATGTTCTGGGAAATAATGCGGTCGGTGACTTCATCTAAATGCTCCTCGAGTAATTCATCGAGCTCAAGAAACTCCGCCCAAACCACGTCGTTTATAAAGTCGCGCGGCCCTTTCACCATGACTGTTGTATATTTTTGACGATAATATCGGTACGCTTTGAGCCCATATCGGCTCAGCAATGCCATAAATAATTTTTTGGAATGTGGCGTCAGTCCTGTGAATTTCATTTCGCTGATTTTTTCTTTCGCCTGCTCTTTTTGAAGCCGATCTAATAAGCGATCCAGATTGTTTTTTGCTGCCTGTTTCTCCCCTTCGTATGATGTTCCAACAAACAGGGCTTCTAATTTGGCGATTCTCTTTTTTAGTTCTTGTTCCGTCATAGCTTCTTAACTCATTTCCAGAATTTCTCTGTTTTAGGCTTCGGGGAGACGTGGGTCTGATGCGATTGCTACTTTTACCGTACTAAAAAACAGTGGATTAACAATTCTGAAAACGAAGCAATAACGCGTTATTTTTCCAAAGAACCTGATAATAGGAGTTTTTTTGGTTTGCCTAGTCATTTGAACGGTGCCAATTTATTTGCTTTTCGCGTTACGTAGCATTTGGAGACTCTTATGACTTTGAAAACGATCTATCCTATTTCTGCTTTTGGCGGGGAGCTTCGCGTTCCTGGCGACAAGAGTGTTTCCCAGCGCATTGCCATGCTCGCTGCCCTTGCGAAGGGAACAAGCGAGATTCTCGGCTTCCTTACAGGCGAGGATGCGCTAAGTACGCTGCACGCGGTTTGTGCGCTTGGTGCGTCGGCGAGGTTTGATGGCGACGTGCTTTTGATTTCTGGAACGGGAGGGGGGTTTAAGGAGCCGGCGAGTCCTCTCGATATGGGAAACTCTGGAACAGGTACGCGCCTCCTGGCTGGACTGCTCGCAGGACAAAATATGACGGTGACAATGACGGGCGATGACTCGCTATCGCGCCGTCCAATGGGGCGAATTAAGGACCCTCTCGAAGAAATGGGCGCGCAGATTGAGCTGACGGGCGAGAAAGGTACGCTTCCAATGAGGATCTCTGGAACGCCTCTTCAGGGAATTCGTTACGAGCTTCCGATGGCCTCCGCACAGGTGAAGTCTTGCGTCCTACTTGCAGGACTATTCGCAGAGGGCAAGACGACGGTGGTGGAGCCGCGCCCGACTCGCGACCATACCGAAAAACTTTTCCAAACCTTGGAAATTCCTATCGTTGTGAATGGGCTGGAGATTAGTCTCCAGGGCTTGGGTCCAACCGGACCAGAAATCAATGGCTGCAAGATCACAGTGCCAGGCGATTTTTCATCCGCCGCTTTTTGGATTGCGGCGGTGGCTGCGCGGCCCGGCGCCGAGCTGGTGATTCGCAACGTTGGGCTGAACCCAAGACGCACCGCGTTGCTGGATGTTTTACGTCGAATGGGCGCATTGATCGAGACGGAACTCGATGTGGTGAACGGCGATCCGATCGGGTCGGTCTTTGTACACGGGACATCGTTGTCCGGCACAGAGATTTGTGGCGATGAAATACCGAATCTGATTGATGAGATACCAATGATCGCCGCGATTGGTGCGCTGGCGGAAGGCGAGACGATCATTCGCGATGCAGCGGAACTGCGTGTGAAAGAATCGGACCGCATTGCGGTGACAACCGCGCATTTACGTGCATTTGGCGTGGAGGTTGATGAGCGTTCCGATGGAATGACAGTGCGTGGCCCCGTCCAACTATCCACACCGAAAGAACCACTAGCGTCGCACGGAGATCACCGTATTGCAATGGCGATGGCAATTCTTGCGACGTTCGCCGATGCACCTGCACAGATCAACGATGTGGATTGTGTGGCGACCTCATATCCTGATTTCTGGAAACATTTAGAGCAGCTAGGTGGACGAGTAGTCTGAGTCCTCAATATTCAATAGCCCTTTGTTAGGAAGAAAGATGGATTCCATTGAACTCAGCATAATAATTCTGACGTGCCACCGCATTGACCGGTGTCACGACAGTCTGCTTCATAATCAAGCTGCATTGGCGCACCGTGCCTGCGAGTGGTGGATTATCAATAACGGCGGGACAGACTTTTCTCTACCCGATGGTTTAACGCAGCCGACGCATTTGCTGCAAATGCCTACAAACCTCGGAACCGCCGCACGCAACAAAGCACAGCCGAATGGACGCTACGTGCTGATGCTCGACGACGATGCCTACATCGAGCAAGAAACCATCGATTCTGCCATTCGAGAGATGGAACAAAACCCAGGAGCCGGCGGTGTGATTCTTCCTGTTGAAGGAGAAGGATGCCTGCTTCAAACCGTTTTTCATGGTTGCGCCGTACTCTTCTCCACGCCGGTCCTGAACATCATCAACGGATACCCAGATCATTATCTCTACTACGGAGAAGAATACGATGTCGCCTTCCGCATGACCGCCGCGAATTTTCATATGCGCCCCACGCTGCAAGACGTTCCGTCGGTCCGACATGTTCGCGATAGTGGCGGACGCAACATAGACCACATTATGTACCGACTGATTCGAAACAATGCATACTGCTGGATACGTTGCCTGCCATGGCGCGAAATCCTTCCGGCCCTGCTCGACACACTTCACCGCTACAACCACGTCTCGCGAAAAGAAAAAGCCCGTGCCGGTTTTTGGCGAGGCGTACGTGCCGTACCCTACGCGCTCTGGCGCGGGCTTCGCAATCGTTCTCCAATGACACAGCAGCAGTTTGAGCACATCGCCATGTTCAATCAGCTAAAAGAACTCCGCCCCATAAACGGAAGCAACGAGCTGATCCTATGCGGCATCGGTAAATTTATGCGCTCCACCATACAGCGCCTACAGCAACAAGGGTGGAACATCATCGCCATCGCCGAAACCAACCCAAGCTTCCTAGAGACAAAATTACGGAAAATCCCAGTCATCACAAAAGAGGAAGCCTTAACAAAAACCAACACCTGGATCCTGACGGGGCTACTTGCCGCTCCAGCAAACCGACGATGGATAAACGAGTTCAAAAAGAAGAACTACGAACCAATCAACAATGGCGAGATCCAGATCCTAAAACCTATGGTTTGATCCACGCCAAATAGACTATTCATCAACATGCTCAGAGCTGAAGACCGAGCCCGTCTGCTGAAGCATACGATCAAAATCGCTCATAAAAAGCCGATCCTGAACGATGCGGTATTTTTCAAATTCACTTTCGGCAGGTAGACTGTAATTTGAAATGCCCGCTTTTTAAAAATCGTGCCCCATGCCAGAA
>JAOZMR010000007.1:0-10319 GCA_029934215.1 Pontiellaceae bacterium
GAGCTTCTCTGTGCATGCCTTGCAACGAGAATGGCGGGAAAGCCGTATAGTGGAACTCTCTAAGTACGGTTTGACAAGGGCTTCGGGGTTAAACCCCCGAGGCTACTCTACTGATCAAAAACTGATCCTTCCAGTTTTCTTTTGAGTATTGCAAATTCAAGACCGCCTGCATTCCGGCTAAACCCACTTAACTTAGTGCCATTCAACCCTCGGACGTTTTCCTTTCCCATAATCGGCAATCGGAAATTTCCATTCGGCAATGCCCTATCCTCCCAAGAACCCACCCCGTCCTACGGGCACCCCTCCCTGGAGGGGATTTTCCAAGGGTTGGAACTTTTTCTCTCAATCGGCAATCGGAAATCTTCATTCGGCAATGCCCCATCCTCCAAAGAACCCACCCCGCCCTACGGGCACCCCTCCCTGGAGGGGATTTTCCAACGTTTGGAACTTTTTCTCTCAATCGGCAATCCCCAAAGCCTTCTTAAAGCTTTCCAGCATCGTCGCTGACTCGGATGCGATAGAATCGTCTTTTTCCAGCAGAAGAATCATGCTCCGTAATTATCGCGTCTTTTCCTTTGGATATAGCCCCTAATGGAGTCCACTCCCCCGCAAGATCGTCGATGTATTCGATTTGGTAAAACCGACCGCTGACCCCAAAGAACGAAATGCCATTGGCCGACCCTTCAAAATCGAGCTCTACTGCCAATACACTAATGCTGTTTGTTGGCGATGTGCCAGCGATCAATTCATCGGGATCAGCCGCCCCATCACCATCGCTGTCCTTCTTGCGAGGATTCGTTTTGAACACAACTTCTCGAGTGTTGAGCAAACCATCACCGTCGGCGTCATCAGAGAATGTAGCCGTCACAGAAACTGGACGCACCATGGAGACAGTGATGCTATCCTGCGTATGGTCGGTAGACTTGTCGCCACTCCATCCCATAAAGAGCCAGTCGGCGGATGCCTCTGCGTGCATTTGTACGTTGGAATTTGCACGTTTCCATCCGCTTTCTTTATCAATCGACCCAGAACCCGTTACAGAAACCTCCAGCCAATAATTAGTTATCCAGTTCCAATGAACCGAGGAAGTCAAACTGGTTAGCACAATTCCTCCAATATCCTGCGCCCCACCTTCAGGCGGTATCGACCCAGATCCGTTCCACCCAGTCGATACCCAATTCGTCAATGCAGATGTTACAGAAGGCTCCACCGAGCAAGTCACGTTTGCGTGCCAGGGATAAACATTTATTCCAACACGAGGCGTTATCGCTCCGTGTCTTGAGGAAACGTTCACTATGTAACTGCGTGTATCTACGACGATATTGCTTATCGAGGTCCATAACTGTTGAGGTTGGCAGTAGACCATCCGGAAGCCAACGCATGCGTGCGAGTAGCCGGGTGAATTTCGGTGTTCGCGTCCACATCGCAGATAAGACGCTCCGTAATACCAGCTCCCACCCCTGGTGCTTCGGTATGATTCTGACGCGGTATTGCACCATTCCCGCACATTACCCGCCATGTCGTACAGCCCATATCCATTGGGGGCGAATGTTTCGCTCGGACTCGTATACAAATATCCCCCGTCGTCGTGATCTGGATGGTAGCCACGCGTTTGGCTGATGTCGTAGCTATACGAACCGTAACTACGATAATTCGCCTGATCGTGCGTGATTGTATTTCCCCACGGAAACCGTTTACTACTCAGTCCGCCGCGTGCGGCGTATTCCCATTCGTCGTTCGTCGGCAATCGGTAACCATTCGCAGTAAAGTCACAGCTCCAATCGTTCAAGTTGTAGCAGGGCGTTTTCCCCTCCATTTCGGACCGATAATTGCAGTATGCCGCCGCTCCATACCATGTAACTTCCGCACAGGGGTAACCGCTTCCTTTGCTTGATTTCATTTCAAAAATAGATCCGCTCCAGGTGATACGGCAATCGCTACTATCCAAATTCAAAAGCTCTTGCTGACTTCCGTGCGTATTTATCGCGCTTGAGCTGCTCATCGTAAGCTTACCGTTGTCAAATGCCCATTGCATTACCTCGATCATTTTGTCGTTTGTCACTTCGTTTTTGTCCATATAGAAAGCATCCACCGTCAATGCATAATCCCTATAATCCGGATCGTACCCGACATTGCTTCCTTGTGGAATTTCAACCATCTCGTTTTGAATTAAACGATGACCAACTGTAAGCATCAGAGGAGAAAACTTCGCATTCCAGTCGTCCCCAGCATCCCATGAGAATGTTCGATTTGTACCTGGAAGCACCGCCTCTCCGACATCACCAACAACGCTTGAGACCAAAATCGGTGTTCCGCTCTCTCTAACGTACAGCCCAATTTTAACGGCGTTGGTTACATCACTTATGATATCATAAGTGATATCTACGAGTTTCGTACCCTCGCGCTGAGCTGCCGCCACATTCGTGATGGCAAAAGAGGTCTCCCAGTTCCATGTAATCGATGATTCCAGGTTTGTCAGAGTCACTTCACCGATTGAGTTCGTTACCCCAGTTGGCGGAACCGATCCAGCTCCGGTCCACCCAGTGTTCCGCCAGTTAACCCCATCTTCTATCGATGCATTCTCGACCAAACAGGTCACAGCCGTCCTCCAAGCATACCTATTGTTTCCAATGCTCGGAACTAGTGCGCCATGTTCCGAAAAAACGGTTAAGGTATAATCACGTGCATCGGAAAACAGGGTAGCCGCCTCTGATCCGACATCGGCATAAGCCTCAAGATTCGAAGATCCCCACAAGCAGAGTAGTATAATCGTATGGATTGTTTTGTATCTCATCTCATTACACAAATTACTGGGGAGGCATAGCTGGGCGGAAGCCGACGCTTCCGCCGCCTGCACCACCCGGCGAGCTATGGTACCGATTCAACAAACGACAGTACGATGCGGTATTGTACCAACCGCCGCCGCGAAGCACACGGTACGAGCCCTCTTTACCTGGATACCAGTCGTTACACCACTCCCACACATTACCGCTCATATCAAACACACCAAGTTCATTCACCGCTTTCGTACCAACCTCATGCGAACGGTTATAGCTGTTATCCTGGTACCACGCCACATCACCTAATGTGTCGCCTCCGCTATATTTCGTATCGCTACCATTCTTCCCGCCACGCGCCGCATATTCCCATTGAGTATCGCTCGGCAAGTGAAATCCGCCCGCACTAAAATCGCAATCAACATCGCTCCGTTCACCCGAACGATAAATCAGACCGCCAACGGTATAAGCCGGCGTGCGCCCAGTCTTCTCACTCCACGCATTGCACCATTTCACGCATTCATACCAAACCACATACACCACAGGACAATCTCCAGAACCGCCACCTCCGCCTGGACGAATATCATAGCCATGATCTTCGGCCCATTCAGCAATCTCGTCCCATAGGTTTTTCGTCACCTCATGCTTCGCAAGGTAGAAATCGTTTGAACTCGACGGCGAACCCCCAGCCGCAGTTCCAGCCTCAATCAATACGAATTTTTCCAGAACCGATTGCTGATGTTCCGCCACCACAGTGTATTGCAACAGCGCTGCATTTCCATTCCAATCCTCCGCCATGTCCCATGCTAAACTTTTCCCAGTTCCTGTCACCACGCCAGCACCGACATCGCCACTAACGCTCGGGCACGCCACGGCAAAAGCCCCATTACTGATAACCAGAGAAACCGTCACAACATTCGTACTCGTGTTCGACACATCGTAGATAATATCCACAACTTTCGTTCCCTCTCGCTGTGCCAGTACCAGATTTGACACAGTAACCTCTGCACCTACGGACAAAGCACAAAAACCAACAAATCCCAAAACCCCGTTTCTTATCATTTGCAACTTCTCTTTCCAATGCTCGGAAAAAAGTGAACCGTTACCCACTAAATTAACAGCTCGAAAGTAGTTCGCCTTCTGCCACTAATGAGGTGATCCGAACCCCGAAGGTTTCGTCGACGACGACGATATCTCCGCGCCCGATTTGCTTGCCGTTGACAATCAGGTCTGCAGGCTCGCCGACCATGCGGTCTAGTTGCAGGACCGAGCCGACTCCTAGTTTCAGGAAGTCGCGTACGGGTAGGGTTGTGCATCCGATCTCAACATGTACGTCGACCGGGATGTCCATGATCATGTTTAAGTTCAATGATTCCGAAACGTCTTGTATCCCTTCTTTCGGCTCCGAAACAGGCGCCGGTGCTACGGGGTTTACGCGGGCGGGTTCAAATTCTTCTACTTGATTATCTTCACTCATTTTTTATTCTCCAAATTCATTCTTCTTCTGTCACGCGACCGGTCACTTGTACGGCGAGTTGATCGCCTTTCCGTCCTAGTTGGGCACGAAATACGGGGCGGTCTCCTAAATATAAATCTACTGGTTCGTCCATGTTGCGGTCTAAGCAAACCACATCTCCGACACTCAATCGAATCAATTGATTGGCAAGTAGCGTGCTGCACCCTAATTCTGCATGCATATCGAAGGGTACTTTTTTCAATGATGTTAGGAGCCGCTCGCTGTTGGTGGAGGTGTCGACTGGCGCTCCGTCCTCTCCGGTCATTCGTAGACTGAGGCCTTCGAGCATGGGTTGGAGTGGTTCGAGCTGGTAACAAATTGAAAATTGTCCGGTCACGGAGCCGACGGTTAGGTGAAATGTCATTACGACGACCGAGGTTTCGTCCGGCATCACTTGAATGAATCGAGGATCGGTTTCTATTGTTTTTAGTTCAAAGCTGACGGGTGTGGACATGGCCCAAGCATCGGCGAGAATTGGCAGCGCTTTTTCGACCCAGCCCCCGGTGAGCGATTGTTCGATGGAGGTTAGCGGCGTTTGACCGGGTTCGTCTCCGCCTAGATCTCCTAGCATTACGGTTGAAAGCGAGCGGGCGACTGGGATATCCATATCGATTAGGACGATTTCGTTTGGATCGCACGCGAGCTGAACAACAAAACAGGGGTTGCTTAATGATCCAATGAAACTGCTAAAGGAGACCGTTTCCACGGCTAATCTGGCGAGCTGAATATCCACACCGCTGAGGCGGCTACTCTGCATGTTTTTCGAGAAATATTCATGTACAGTGTTGAGTGCCCGCAGTTGAGTGGATGAGAGTTGGCCGGGTTGGCGGAAGTTGTATTCCACAACCTTGACTGCGGCAGAACGCTCTTCTGGCGCAACGGTCGATTCCTCCGAGGGCGCGGCTTCGCGCAAGGCGGAGAGTTCTTCTGGCGAAAGGGTTGTATCGTTGGTTTCCATAGGATTATTGAATTAAAAAGTCCGAAAAGTAGACGTCTTTTACGGCGCCAGCCATGTGATTGCGTAGCATGACGTTCATCTGGTTTTTGATCTCACGCTTCAGGATCTGACGACCATTTTGTCCGTCTAACGCATCGATGGACAACCGGCATGCTGCTTCTGAAACTAAATCGCGGATCAACGGGATGCGGGCTTCGACCACTGGGATCAGCCGTTCTTCGCTTAGCTCTAACACGGGGTTGAGCTTCAGCACGCGAGTCGACTTGGTCTCCGCGATGTTGACGAAGATGGATTCTAACGCCACAACAATGACTGTTTCTGACGGTTTATCCACAGCCTGCACCTCCCCACCTTTCTGTTTCCCAAGAAAGAGCCCGGCACCTAATCCGCCTACAATCAAGACCACGCTCAAAATCACGACGACCATAATCGGAAGACCGTTTCCTTTTTCCTTTAGCCCCTCGTCTGTTAATTCCCCACCCTTAGCTTCGTCAGCCATAAAATACTCCTTTGAAGTTCTCTTGATATCATTCGGTTGTCCAAATGCTTATTGTATTGAAAGCAATACCCTTCCTGAAACATCTTCTATGCCATAGGCTCGAACGAAACGACTGTCGTAATATCCGACGGAACGAACGGTATCGAGCGGCAACGCGCACGCCTCTGAAAGAAATCTGGCGACAACGGTGGCCCGCAACAAGGCTTTTCGTTGATTCCTTGCGGAATCCAATGCCGAATCTAAGTGCAACATGCACTCGAACTGGTGTCCAGCTAGGTGGAAAATGACTTCGCTTAATACTTCGAGCAATTGGACAGATTCGGTCTCCAGTTGTTTATCGTCGCGGAATTTGATAGGCAAGCCGATTATGACTTTTGGGCGTCCTGGAACCTCCTCAACCACCCATAACGACAAATCGGATAGACCTTGTTTCGAGAGCATTCCACGAACAAACCCTTCCATTGAATACTTTGGGGCAGTCTCCGTGGACCGCACAATCCGTAGCGAGGAGGAGCCCGGAGCTCCGCCGCCAAATGCATTTTGCGCGAAGGGCATCATCCCTAAACCACCGCTCGTGCCGAAGGCATCGCGAACCGCACCGACCCCGTCGTTTCCTAGACCATCTTGAGTATTTCCGAGTGAGAGAAGCAGTACAAAGAAACCGAGCATAATACACCAGAGCGCGGAGTACTGAACAAAATAGGCCGGCGCCAATTCTTCTTTTGGTTTTTCGACTTCTTTGGCCATTACAAATCCTCTCCGTTCGACGGAAGATCGCGCCACTTGTTTTGTAAAATATATTTTGGGATATCTCGGAAATGGAGGAGATTCATTCCGATGTACCGAATCTCTATACTTCCCTCAGATGCCTCACCTGGAGGCATGCTTTCCACCACCTGCATCGCCACACTAACTTGCCTGGGATTGACACCAAAGCGACCGGTCAGAAATCGTTGAATTTCAAGAGCCTGCTCAACCCCGAGCCCCCAAGCCGTGGAACACGACGCCATACGCACCACCGTGTTTTTTGGCAATTTCGCGACAATACGAATTTCGGAGCCAACCATACTCATCAATCCTCCGGCGATCCGCCAGACATCGCTATCTGGGCGACGAATCCGAGCGGTCCCAGATTCGAAAACAGCACCACTGCGAACCACAAGCGAAACCCCATTATCGAGCATCTGCAAAAAATAATCTGATGTATCCGGTGGATACATCCGCGAAACCGCATCCTTCATGGAATTACCATCAATGACAGCATCCTCTTCGCTTGCCAAAGGAACCGACGCAATATCCTCAGCTGCCTCCAACTGGTTTGCGGGAACGGGCGCGGCGATGCTTGTCGCCAGCGGAACGGGGGTTCCTCGCAAGCCTCCCTTCATCGATCCAACCAGCTCCAACAATGCGCTTTCCTCGAAACTGGCGAACGAAACCAGCATCACAAAGAACGTCACCAAAAGCGACATAGCATCGCCAAACGTCACGACCCACAAGGCGCATCCATCTTCAGTAGGCTCTGGTGGTTTTCTCTTCACGCCTGGTTATTTTCCTAGTTTTTCACGAATATCCGGCGGAATGAACGCGCGAAGTTTTTCACTTACAATACGGGGGCTATCGCCTTCTTGAATTGCAATGATACCCTCAATCACCATCGTCTTCAGGGCGGACTCCTCCTGCGAACGTTGCTCCAGCTTTCCAGCCGTTGGCAGTGCAACCAGATTGGCAACCATGGCACCATAAAGTGTGGTCAACAACGCAACAGCCATACCCGCACCCAGCGAGGCGGGGTCCGACATATTTTTCAACATGGCAACCAGTCCGACCAGCGTACCGATCATTCCAAACGCCGGCGCATACGCACCCAACGCCTTAAAGATCCCCTGCCCGATCAGATGCCGCTCCTTCATGCACGCCAGCTCGTCCTCCATCACGGTTCGCAGCACTTCTGTCGTGCTTCCGTCCACCGCCATCTGAAAACCCTTCTTCATGAATGGATCATCAATTTTTTCAATGTCATCCTCAAGCGCAAGCAGACCGTCGCGCCTGGCACGTACCGCATAATCCGAGATCTGCTTGAACAATTTATCGTAGTCCTGATTATGCACAAACAGCGCCTTACGCGCCACCTTCATCACAGCAAGAACATGCTGCAACGGATAGTGCATCAGCGTTGCAGCAATCGCCCCACCGACGGTAATCAGAATGGACGGAACATTCACAAACCCAGAGCCACCGCCCATTGCAATCGCAATAAACACAAGCACCCACCCGAGAATCGAACCCACAATTCCACCGAAATCCATGACCTAACCGCCCTTCTGATTCTGCAACCACAACTCGGCCGCGCCACGACTTGCTCCGCGATAACGGATCACTAGATCCACAATCTCTTCCACTGTGTTTTTGACATAATAACGATGCCCATTGGTCATCACAACCTGCGTATCCGGGTTGTTTTCCACTTTTTCAATCCACTCCGCATTGAGAACAAACTGTTGCCCTCGAAGATCATTTAATTCAATCATGATGACTACCTACCCTCGCTTATCGTTTAAGATTCATGATCTCTTGAAGCATGGAGTCAGACGTGGTCACCGTTTTAGAGTTCGCCTGGAATCCGCGTTCCGCCATGATCATTTCGGTAAACTCTTTCGCCAAGTCGACGTTGGAGTTTTCTAGATAACCTTGGACTACGCTTGTGTCTGTACTAGCAACAATAGCTGCCCCCGACTCTGCCGATGCTACGAACTGATTTCCGCCAGCCTGAGTCAATCCAGCTGGATTCGCAAATGTGGCAACATCTATAGTGTATTGATCTTCTTTAAGAGCTCCGGAAGAATCAATGTAGGAAATGACTCCTTCACGAGAAATCATCATTTCGCGCATATCTGCCGGTAGATCAATCTTTACAGAGGCAGTCCCTGACACTCCGCCAGTTGTGCCATACAAAAACTTCCCCTCGGAATTCATCAAACTAACAGTGCCAATAGCAGGATGAGTCGCGTCTTTGTTATCACTATGTCGAAAATCTCCAGCCCGAGTATAAGAAACCTGACCTCCATTCGCATCCTTCATAACAAAAAACCCCTTACCAGACAGCGCCATGTTTGTCTCAACAGCCGTCTCTCTCAACATCCCTCCATTAAAATCCTGCGTAATAGCACCAACAGATGACCCTAGCCCGACCTGTTGACCAGCCACTGATTTATATAACGTATCCTTGAACGACACATTACTCTGTTTAAACGCAACCGTATTGACATTCGCAATATCATTACCAATCACATCCATACTTGCTTGATGAGTCTGCAAGCCCGAAACTCCACTCCACATACTATTTAGCATAACCTTCTCCTTTTTTTACTTCCTATTAAATTGATTCCACGGGTTCACCTGCACGCAAACTGCGCACCGATCCAGCCGAATATGCTTCACCATTAATCACAAACTGTGTTTCTCCCTGATTCCACTGCACCTTATCGAGTGTACCTTCAACCAGATCTCCATTCGTCAGCTCCAACGCCACATCCTGCCCAGCATTCATCAGAGACATAGCCGTAGTGGTACTCTGCTGGAACAGCTCAAACTTAGCATTCAAATTCTGCATCTGCTCCAAAGAGCCGAACTGCGCCAACTGTGCGCTCAACTCCGAGTTATCCATTGGATTCATTGGATCCTGATTCTGCATCTGAGTCACCAACATCTGCATAAACGCATCTTTATCCAATTCGCTACCGGCCTTCGGCGTGGTTTCAATCCCAAGATTGCGAACCATCTGATTTACACCTTCAATATCCATTTCTAATACTCCTTAAGCAAAGATCGAAACCGTCCCCGTCCGTTTAACTATTCCAGCAGAACCTTCGTCTTCCTCCTCCGATGTAGCAGTCTCGATGCCAGACCCAAACTGCGAACCAAATCCGCGTTCCTCCTCATCAGCGCTCTGCTGTCTGGCAGACCTCCCCTGCCCTCCATCGGATGTCACATCGAATTGCCCGACCTCCGTACCCTGCGACTGCAACAACTCCCGAACAGCCCCCTCATGACGCTGCAACAAACCCTGAACCATACTACTCGAGGTCTGGATTTCGATTTGAAGCGCACTCGCATCCTCTCTGCACAGCAACGTCAGCCGCCCAAGATTCCCAGGCTGAAGCGTCAGCCGCATCGTCTGTTCACCCTTCTGCACCATCGACAAAATCCGACGATCCATTGTCTCAACAAAATCCTGCACCGTACTCACACGAGACTCCATAGACTGAGATGGCAAATTAGAAGATACAACCTGAGGTTGCGCCACACTCCGAACCTCCCTCGCACCCTCTGCAGCCTCAACCACTTGTTCAAGAGCCTCCGTTTGCGGAAGCACGCTCCCCTTTTGCGGAGCATTGCGCAACGCCGCCGTTTGCGCCGCGCCCAGTTCGGCAACCGCCTGACGCAACGAAATCATCGGCTCCTCCACATCCACGGTCACATCAAACGTATCAACCGTCACACCCTGCGACTGCAATAACTCACGAACCGCGCCCTCCTGACGCTGCACCAAACCTTGCACATCACCACTCG
>JAOZMR010000007.1:10419-24248 GCA_029934215.1 Pontiellaceae bacterium
GGATGAAGCGTAACCTGCTTCCCCTGCTCGCCCGACTGCACCATCGAAAGAACCTCACGCTCTATCGTCTCAACCAAATCCGGCACATCCGAAGACGCCTTCACCGACACATCGAACGTCTCAACCGTCACACCCTGCGATTGCAACAACTCACGAACCGCGCCCTCCTGACGCTGCACCAAACCTTGCACATCACCACTCGCCGCCTGAACGTCAACCTGAATCCCAGCTCCGTCGTTTTTAACAGACAACGTCAGCGGACCCAAATTCTCTGGATGAAGCGTAACCTGCTTCCCCTGCTCGCCCGACTGCACCATCGAAAGAACCTGACGCTCTATCGTCTCAACAAAACCAGGCAATGCGTCCTCTTGTGACTTTTCACCTTTCTGCGAACCAACAGACCCAGGTGCCACGACAGCAGACGGAATCGCCTTCGGAACAAGAACGCCACCTAACACCTCAGAAAAAACGGAAGATTTACTGGCTTTTTCGGACAGATCACCCTCGGTGCCTGCCTCTTCCGTCATCGTCCCTGTTTTCCCATCTTTCTCAAAAAGCACCCCACCCTCTGGCGGGACGACCATCTCCGGAGATTCCGGTTCAGCAAGCATCTGAAAAAACTCAGCGAAAAGCCCATCATCCTCGGGCTCTTCCGACAACGCATGACCCGCAACTTTCGACTCAGCAGAAGCGGTACAATCCAGCACAGAAGGTCCCATCATAGCCCGTCCTCCCCGTCATCACTCAAACGCCGAATCGCATCAGACCAAAGCGCGACCGCCTCGCTACCATCCAC
Source organism: Pontiellaceae bacterium (assembly GCA_029934215.1). Taxonomy (GTDB): domain Bacteria; phylum Verrucomicrobiota; class Kiritimatiellia; order Kiritimatiellales; family Tichowtungiaceae; genus Tichowtungia. The sequence goes on from JAOZMR010000007.1 coordinate 11,216, forward strand.
CGATGATGCAACCGCACTATCCATCACAGACGCCATCGCTCGACTATCCATGCGGAAAAGAATCAACGCCGCACGCTCCGGATCCATCAGCTGTAAGGCGCGGGCGGAAGACGTCGGATCCATCTTAGAATACACCTCAGCCAGCGTTTCAAAGTTTTTCGCCTGATTTTCGTCCACTCGAATCAGTTGCGTTTCAAGATTCTTCACCAAACCCTCCACCACCTTCTGGACTTTTAAGTACGAAGCATTCAGCTCCCGAAGATTCGCTTCACGTTTATCAAGCTGTTGACGAGATTCGCGCACCTCCTCGCGGGCCTTCCGAAGAGCCGTCGCCAGTTCAGAGATCATTCCTTCCTCTCGATGTTCCAGCAGAACACTCGCAGGCTTAGCCGTTTCCTCCGTCGACTCCTCTGGCATTTGAAGCACCTCCGGCTCGGCGAACGGCGGATGCCCGCTCTGAAAACAATACATTAGCATGCCGCCCTCAACAGCCACCACAAGACTCAGCAATAAGATGATCCACTTCATACCTTCTCCTCCTGACGGAACCACCGGCTCGACGCCAGCTCATCCATCTGTTTCTGTTCTTCATACTTCACCGTTTCGCTCCAACAACAGCGCTCATTTTTCTCTAGCTTTTCCATCACTCGTCGTTCCTTCATCTCTTCCTTCAGAACATTTCGACACCTCTGAACCTTTTCGACCAGACGACGGAGCTCCCCGCGGCTCTGTAGGATCTTGCGCTCATACCCCTGCACATAACGTATCTTCTCCGACCACTCGCTACGCTGGACAACCCCATGAATCCCACCAATCTCGCCCGCAAGTTCAGCGCGTCGACCCATCAAAACCGACAAAACCGACTCTGCATTTGCCTGCTCCTTAATCGCAGAAACCAGCGCCTGCTCAGCCGCCTGTTCTTTCGCTGCGTGGATATCCGCGAGATACTGCATGGAAAAAGCAAAACGTTTCATATCAACGCAGCCTCCAGCTTCTTCAGCATGTCCTCGAACCCGGTCTTTTCCTCCGGTTTCTGACACAAAAACTCGTTAATTCCGTCAATATGAGCGAGCGCCTCATCAATATTCTTATTGCTCCCTGGCACATAAGCGCCCACATTCACCAAATCCTCTGCCTTCTGATAGACCGCCAACAACGACCGAAGACGCGAGGCAAGCTCTCTATGACCATCCTGCGCAATATCAGCCATAACACGGCTCAAACTCACCGGCACATCAATCGCTGGATAGTGATTAAGCGACGCCAATCGTCTGGAAAGAACAATATGACCGTCCAGAATACTACGCACCGTATCCCCAATCGGATCGTTCATATCGTCCGACTCAACCAGCACCGTATAAAACGCGGTAATCGTCCCCCGACTAGAAGCCCCTGCCCGCTCAAGCAACTGCGGAAGCAAACCAAAAACACTCGGCGGATAGCCACGCGTGGTCGGCGGCTCACCGACCGCCAAACCAATCTCCCGTTGCGCCATCGCATAGCGGGTCACAGAATCCATCATCAACATCACATCCTGGTTCTTATCACGAAAATATTCAGCAATCGCCATGGCTGTTGACGCGCCTTTCAAACGACTAACCGCCGACTGGTCAGACGTAACCGCCACAACAATCGACCGCTTCAGCCCCTCCTCCCCGAGATTCTTCTCCACAAACTCTCGAACCTCGCGTCCTCGCTCGCCGATCAGCGCAATCACATTCACACTCGACGATGCATTACGCGCCAAACTGCCAAGCAACACACTCTTACCCACTCCGCTACCCGCAAAAATGCCGACACGCTGCCCCTTCGCAACAGTAAGAATCCCATCAATCGCACGCACACCCGTCTCGAACGACTCCTCCAACCGGCTACGCTCCATCGCAGGCGGCGCCTCGCGATCAAGATCCACCGGAACCACACCTTCTAGCGGCGGCCCCCCATCAATAGGACGACCCAACGAATCCACCACCCGACCCAGCAACGCCTCGCCGACATTCACCTGCATCCGTCCACCAGGAATCACACGCGCCCCAGGATGAACCGGTCCAAGCCGCTCCACGGGCATAGAAATCACATACCGATCCTGGAAACCGACCACTTCGCACGGCACCCTTTTACTCGACGCCGCGTGCACCGGTTCAATCCAAACCAGATCGCCCACAGACGCATGCGGCCCAACCGATTTCACGGTCAGGCCAGTCACCTCAATCACACGACCCTCCGAACGGCACAGCGTCGCAGTTTCGAGCCCATCAAGGAGCCCATCAAGTCTCAGAAGGTGATTCTTCTTTTCTTCCGCTCCGTTCATGCAACGTTTCCTTTAACAATTTCAAGCGTTCATCCAATCGGGCATCAAAAATTCCATTACGACTCTCCACAATCACATCGCCCAAACACAACTGCGCATCACTCACAAACTCAACAGCATTCTGCATGCCATGCAGATCGCTCAAAACCCGATCGCCCAACAACTCATGATCCTGTGGACAAACCCGAACAACCGCGCCTTGCAGATCAGACACAGGAGCCAGCGTTTTAGTAATCAAACCCTTCAACATATCACGATCCGGCAACTCATGCCGAACAATCACCTCAGTCAGCTCAAGAGATAGATCCACAACCTTCTCCTGAATCTCGCGCCGCAAAGAATCAATCACACCATCAAACCGTGCAGAACAATCGCGAAACAACGCATCGTGGCGCTCCCTCAATTGACGATCATGCTGCTCAATCTCCTTCGCCAACCGCAGATCGAACTCCTCCTGCAACTCCTTACGCAGGCGGGCCTCCACATCGACAGGATCTGCCGTTTTCACAGGCTTAACCGTCTGAACGACCGCTTCCACCCCAACCGTACCGGCAAGAGAAAACGAAAACGCAGACGAAGGGATTTCAAGGACGCTAGACATATTCTTCCTCCTGGGCCATTAACTGAATTTCACCATCATTCGCCAACTTACGTGCGGCATCCACAACCATCTTCTGCTTAGCGAGCACCTCAGAAAACGCCATCTTACCAGCAAACTCCATCTCCTCCTCCAACGCCTCCACCGCACGCTTCGACATATTGCTGAAGAAACGATCCTTCACCTCATCACTCGTCTTTCGCATCGCCGTCGAAATCACACTACTCTCCAAATCCTGAAGCAACCGACGAATCGCAGCATCATCCAACCGGACAAAATCATCAAAAACAAACATCTGATCGCGCACCTTCGCGGCAAGCTTCGGCGAATCCTTCTCCAGCTCCTCCAGCATCTCCTCGCGAACATCCTTAGACGACCGCTGCAACATTGAAACCACCGCATCAAGACGAGCATCATCCTTCCCGCCCGCCGATGAACTAGAGATCCGAGCGCTCAGCTCCGTTTCGACCTGATTAATCACCTCTTCACTCGGCAGATCCGCTGTCGCCATTTGCACCACAATCCGCTTGCGGCGCACATCATCAAACAACGAAAGCGTTTGAGCCGACAACGCAGCTGGCAGATACCGCAACACCAAACCGCAAACCCCGACCGGCTCCTTACCCAACAGCGCAACAATCTCCTCAGCACTGCGAACCGTAAGAGCCCCAAAACGAGTCCCAGCCATCGAGCCGAGATCCAGCATCGAAACCGCCTTATGCTCACCAACCACCTTGCCAAGCAAACCCACAGCAACTCCATCGCCGCCAAACACCGCACTACCAAACTCCATCATCTCCTTAAGACTCTCACTAATCGCCTGCTCTCGCATTTGACCCGTAACCATCCCCAAACGACGCACCTCCTCCACCGCACAATTCATAACATGCGGATCAAGCTCCTGCATCACCTGTGCTGCCACATCAGAATCCATACTAGCAAGCAACACAGCAACTCGTTGCTTTGGACTCACTCCCTGTTTAACTATTGCATTTTCAGCCACAACAAAAAACTCCTCTACTCTTCATTCCAATCCACAGAATTCGATATCCAGCTCGCCACAGTCTTCGGATTTTTCTGGGCCATTTCCGTAATAGCAGCCAACTGATCCTGAAGCGACATTGGAGATTCCTCCGCAGCAAGCTCCTCTTGCGCCCGACGCTGGATTTCATCCACCGGCATATCAAGTTGCGGAGCACTCGCCAGCATCGCAGTCTTAACTCGTTTACCAACGCCAAAGACCACGCCGAGAATCACAAGACTACCCAGCCCACTAAAAATCGTATCCAAACCAACCGGAATCTGATTCCACCAAGGTTGCGCAAGAACAACAGGAGCCTCAATAGCCTGGAACGTCATCTCCGTCACCTCAATCAAATCCTCGCGCGCCAAATTCACACCAAGCGCACTAATCATCAACTGCCGGATATTGCTCAACTCCGCCTCCGTCCGAGCCGTCTCACCTTGCGCCAAACAGATTGCAACACTCATCTGCTCAACAGAAATCCCCTTGCGCCGAGTACGGCTAATCGTCGAAGGAACAACATACTCCGTAACCAGCTCCTCCTTTTTGTTCTTATCCTTCTCATCCACCTGCATCGCACCCGGATCACTAATCTTCACATTAGCCATCACTCCAGCCGGTCCACCACCACCACCACCGCCGCCGCCAGACTGATCCTCCGACGTAACACGCTCAGACGTCGCAACACGATTCGCTCCATCATAACTCTGCGCCTCCTGCTCAACATCACTAAAATCCATCTGAACACTCACACGAACAATCGAATTACCAATACCCATTGCACGATCCAGAATCGACTGCGCCTTTCCCTCAAGCCGTTTCTCTGCACGCTCCTGCAAAACAAGCTGCTCACTACCTTGGTCGAAAACATCATCCGTCTTCGACACATTAGAAAGCATCCGCCCGCTCTGATCCGTCACAACAACATCAGACGGTTTCAAACTCTGCACAGACCCAGACACCAAATGAATAATACTTTGGATCTGCGCATCACCCAAACTAACCGACCCATTCAGCGTCAAAAGAATAGAAGCCTGCGCCTTCTTTTCGTCCTTACTAGCAAACAGCTGATCCTTCGGAAGAACCAACATCACCCGAGCGCCCTGAATCCCCTGCATCGCAGAAATCGTCCGCTCCAGCTCACCCTGAAGAGCTCGCTGATAATTCACCTTTTGCGCAAAATCCGTCAAACCAAACTTCGGCTCCTCAAACAGCTCAAAACCCGAAGAAGAATCCTTAGGCAGCCCCGTAGAAGCCAACAACAGCCGGGCCGAATAAAGATCAGAAGAAGGCACAGAAATCGACATCCCAGACTGACCAATCTTCACATCAATCTTCGCCTCATCAAGTTGCTCACGCATTTGCGCAGCATCCGAGAGACTCAAATCAGAATACAACAATCGATAATCTGGGATCGAACCCCAATAAAGAAGCCCGCCGACAATCACGACAGTCAACACCAACGCGACCATAATATTAAAACGCTGTCCGGGACCAAACTGCTTCCACACCTGAACAACCTGACTCGATAACTTGGCTAAATCATTCGTCATAACTTAATCCTTACACCTGTATTTTCGACAACTCCGTGAAGGCCTGCATAAGTCGATTACGCACACCAAGCATCAGATCAAAAGCAACCCCAGCCTCCTGCATTTTCACGGAAACCTCATGAATATTCGTCACCTTACCAGTAACCACATCGTTCAAAGCCTCATTAGCCTCGCTCTGCATCCCATTCACCTTAGAAACCATATCGCCCAGCAGATCAGCAAAACCCGATCCACCGCCCACCGGAGACGCCTTCTGCGTAGACACCGGCAAAACCGCAGGGTTCACATTCAAATTCATAGATGGATCAACAAAATTCACAGATTAAACCCTATTCCTATTTTATAATTTTCAACGCCGAATTCGCCATCTCACTAGCCGTACGCATTGCAGTCAGGTTCGCCTCAAAAGCACGAGAAGAGCCCATCATATCAATCATCTCAGCAACCGGATTCACATTAGGCATCTCAAGAAAACCATCCGCATCAGAATCCGGATGCCCCGGACGAAAAATACGAGTACCTGGGCTCTGATCAGCAACCTCCCCAGCATAACGCACGCCGCCCGACTGCTTTGAGCCAAAACCGCCAGCAAGAATCTCCTCAAAAATCACATCCTTACGGCGAAAAACCTCACCATCAGCACCACGAGTCGTACGAGCATTCGCCACATTATTAGCAATCACCCTCATACGTTGAGACTCTGCATCCAGTCCACTCGCACTAATATTCACACCAGGAGCTATTCCAATTTCAGCCATCCGATTTCCCCCTACTTAGTTCCACTTATCGCCTTAGACAAACTAGAAAACTTACGTCCAGTCATCTCAGCCGCAAAATTATAAAGCAACTTATTCTGTGTCATCTCACCGAGCTCCGTTTGAAGAGATACATTATTCCCCTTCTCATTAAGCGGAATCGAGAAATCCTCCTTCACCTCAGGAGACACACTACTCATCGCCCCACGGCCACGACCCAAAGCCTCAACCATTGCAGCCTGGAACTTCACATCCTTACGGACATAACCAGGCGTACTCGCATTCGCCAGATTATTAGCCAACACCCTTTGGCGCATAGCTGTAACATCCATCAGCGTTGTTAACATTTCGATACTTTGATTCATACCCCCAACACAAGCAGTCCGGATGCCACAGAAAAAGCACCGAGGAACCGATCATCAAATATCGAAGAAAACACCGTTAAGCAAACGGCTCCACCACCTGCACCATTGGAAAAAGAGCCTTCACAGCCGCTCGACTCTCCTCCAAAAAAAGCAGCTTCAGGTTCGGGCCCGCATCCATCGTGAAATAAAGATCCAGCCCACCCTCACGTGCGCACCAAACCTCCTGCATCAACGAAACCGTCTGCGGCAACCAATAACAAAGCGGCGGCCACGCAGCCATCATCGTCGCATGCATCGCCATCGCATTATTCTCAGCCGTTTTTCCAAACATTGGAAAATCCTTTGCGGCAATAGCCGTACGAAGCTCATCATAATCGCACTGCGCCTGAGCCGGCCACGCCTCAAACAATTCCGAGGTCTCACGCGTACGATTCATTCCCTCCGTCGACCCCACCTTTTTCCAAGCATTGGAAACCTCAAGAATACCCACTCGCAGCTCCTTCCAATCCTCGGAAAACCCCTCAGCAAAACTATCCATCCCATCAGCACGCTGCCCCATATGCCAAACCGCAAAACCATCAAACAACGAACGGCTCGCGCTCCCACTGCCCACCCGAGCCAGCATCGAAAGCTCGCACAAACTAAAACCCCAACCCAGCAACTCATCCAGCGCCTTCACCAACGCGGCAAAACCAGACGCCGACGAAGCAAGACCAGCCGCAGTCGGTATTGTATTCTCTGTACGCACCTCAAAAAACTGACGCCCCCTCCGAAACAGATCTAGATACGCCGAAACCCGCGCCGAAAACGCCCTCGGTGCAGCCTCCCCGTTCAGAAAAACACCATCCGCACATTCAGCATACCTCACAACCGTACGCGTACCGAGACTCCCGAGAGAAATCGAAAGGCTCGAATTAACAGGCAGGTTCAGCTCAGCATTCCGCTTCCCCCAATACTTACACAGCGCAATATTCGCAGGCGCGAACGCCTCCCCTCGCTCACAAGGCGTTCCATTTGCACGTTCCATCAACTGATTAATAAATTCTTGTCGTTTCATCCCAAAAGACTACTTTTTTCCAACGCTAGGGACAACCACTAAACAAACCAACATCTCCAAACAGAAAAAAGAGAACCCGATACAGTGCTGCGGCTTGACACCCTCAACCGCTCTGCTAGCATATGCCCTCTTTTTTTTGAAAAGAAAACCACAGACAACGCTCAACGAATTTGAAGAGCGACAACATAAATGGAGAAGTCGGATGACGAACAATAAGAAATATGTCTATTTTTATGGGCACGGCAAGGAAAACACCGAAGGCGACACAACAATGAAGGCAATCCTCGGCGGCAAAGGTGCAAACCTCGCTGAAATGGCAAACGCAAACCTGCCAGTCCCTCCTGGATTTACCGTTTCAACCGAGGCCTGCGCGGCCTTCAGCAACAACAACGGAACCTATCCACAAGAGATGGAAGTTCAACTCAAACAAACATTAAGCAAACTCGAAGAACTTGAAGGCAAAAAACTGGGCGACCCAGAAAACCCTCTTCTCGTCTCGGTTCGCTCAGGCGCAGCGGTCTCAATGCCTGGCATGATGGACACCGTACTCAACCTCGGCTTAACCGACGAATCCGTTCACGGCTTCATCAAACAAACCGGCAACGAACGCACAGCCTGGGACTGCTACCGCCGCTTCATCGACATGTTCGGTAACGTTGTAATGGGCCCAGCAAGCGGCCTAACCCACGAGGATTTCGAAGAGGAACTCGAAAGCATAAAGAAAAAATACAACGCCGCAGAAGACACCGACCTCACAGCCGAACAGCTCAAAGAACTCGTCGACATCTACAAAACGGTCTACCTCGAAAAGGTTAAAAAACCCTTCCCTCAAGACCCAATGGAACAACTCGACCTCTCCATCAGCGCCGTATTCGGCTCATGGGACTCTGAGCGAGCAGAAAAATACCGTCAGATCAACAAAATCACAGGCCTTCTCGGTACCGCCGTAAACGTCTGCGCAATGGTCTTCGGAAATATGGGCGAAGAATCCGGAACAGGCGTCGCCTTCACTCGCGACGGTGGAACGGGTGACAGCGATCCGATGGGTGAATACCTAATCGACGCACAAGGCGAAGACGTAGTTGCAGGAATTCGTACTCCGAAAAACCTCAAAGACATGCCGAACGAAGATTCCGATGTTTGGAAAAACGCTCACAAAGAACTCATGCGCATCATGAACATCCTCGAGCAACACTACAAATACCCACAGGACGTTGAATTCACCGTTCAAGAAGGTACTCTGTACATGTTGCAAACCCGCAACGCAAAACGCACCGGCCTCGCAGGTGTTCGATGGGCCGTTGAAATGGCAATAGGCGAAGACATCTTCACAGGCGAAACCGTGAAACCAAGCGGCAAAAAACTAACCAAAATCCTTACCGAACAAGAAGCACTCCTCACACTCGAAGGCGACGACCTCGAACAGCTCCTCTTTCCAATCTTCGACATCGAAGCCGAAAAGAAAGCCACAATAATCACCACCGCACTTCCAGCCGGTCCCGGTGCCGCTGTAGGTCAAATCGTCTTCGAAGCAAAAAAAGCTGAAGCAATGCTCGCGAAAGACAAAGACGCAAAACTCATTCTCGTACGTCACGAAACCAGCCCCGAAGACGTCGGCGGAATGTGGGCAGCACAAGGCGTTCTCACCTCCACCGGCGGCATGACCTCCCACGCAGCTGTTGTAGCTCGCGGCTGGGGCAAATGCTGCATCTGCGGCGCAGGCTCCCTCGTGATCGACTACACAAACCAAACCGTTTCTGTTGGCAACAAAACCTACAAAGCTGGCGACTGGATGAGCCTCAACGGCTCCACAGGCAACGTTTACGAAGGTCAAATTAGCACACAAGTCAGCCCTGTGGTTGCCGGTGTAGTCAGCGGAAAACCTGAAGCCAAAAACGACCCCATCTACAAAATGTACGACCTCGTTTCAAAATGGTCAGACGCAAACCGCAAGATCAACGTACGCACAAACGCTGACACACCGAAAGACGCAGAAGCTGCGCGCGCATTTGGTGCCGAAGGAATTGGCCTCTGCCGCACCGAACACATGTTCTTCGAAGGCGACCGCATCTGGGCAATCCGCGAATTCATCCTTGCCGACGACGAAGCAGGTCGCAAAGACGCACTCGCGAAACTTCTAAAACACCAACAAAGCGACTTCGAAGGCATCTTCACAGCAATGGACGATCTACCCGTCACCGTACGCCTACTCGACCCACCGCTCCATGAATTTGTTCCAAACAGCGCAGCTGACCAAGAAGAAATGGCCAAACGCCTTGGCATACCAGCCAAGAAAGTTGCAGACCGCGTAAAACAATTGCACGAATTCAACCCGATGCTCGGTCATCGCGGGTGTCGCCTCTCGATCACCTATCCAGAACTATGCGTAATGCAAACCACAGCAATCATCGCTGCAGCTTGCAAAATGAGCAAAGAAGGCAAAAAAGTCCTTCCTGAAATCATGATTCCTTTGATCGGAACCAAAGCCGAGCTCGACTTCCTCGAAAAAATCTCCCGCAAAACTGCGGAAGAAGTAATCGCAAAAGAAGGCATCGAACTAAAATACATGATCGGAACCATGATCGAAATCCCGCGTGCAGCACTAACCGCCGACGAGATTGCAGAAACCGCTGAATTCTTCAGCTTTGGAACCAACGACCTCACCCAAATGACCTTTGGGTACAGCCGTGACGACATCGGAACCTTCCTGCCAGACTACCTCAACGAAAAAATCCTTCCATGCGATCCCTTCCAACACCTCGACCAAACCGGCGTTGGTCAGCTCGTAAAAATGGGAGTAGAAAAAGGTCGCACAACTCGTCCCACATTAAAATGCGGGATCTGCGGCGAACACGGTGGTGATCCACAGAGTGTAAAATTCTGTTGCGAAGTCGGTCTCAACTACGTAAGTTGCTCACCATACCGCGTACCCATCGCGCGTCTAGCCGCCGCACAAGCAGCCATACAAGGCTAAACTCGATAATCCTCAACAAAAGCACACTGGGCAACCAGTGTGCTTTTTTCACAAAAAAACATACGATCCAGGTAGGGCCGGCCTTGTGCCTGCCCTTGTCCTGCTGAAAATCTGAAATACCTAATAATCTATCGGTGTAAACTCAATGGTGATTGGCTTATTCGCTAACTCTGCGGGCGGGCTTGGCAAACGCTTAACCGTGTTGAGCGCGCTTTGTACGGATTGATCGAACGCGCTGTTTCCCGACGGACGAATCAAATGGCGGTTTGACACAGTTCCGTCCGTACTAACCGTGATCTTGGCTTGCGCAGAAAGCCCGTACGCCGCGCCAACCGGCACCTGCCAAACTCCATACATCCGCCGCATAACCGTGTTATAATATGCCCCATGCGGATCCAGGGTTCCGCTCGCACCTATATTGAGCGCATTACGAATATCGCTAGAACTAATTCGTCTGCGCTGCTGCCTAACAACTGCGGGTTTTGATGTCCTGCGCATTACCCGATTGTTTTGTCGGACAACAGGTTTCGGCTTGGGTTTCGGCTTGGGCTTTGGCTTGGACGCCGGCTTCGGTGTTGGTTGTTGGATTGGTTTTTGCGTCGGTACAGGTGCGGGCTCGGGCACCGGAAGACCTTCATCCACCTCTTCTCCTGGCAGAACCTCCTGGATAGGATTCGGCACATAACTATCGCTGAATGAGACAAATGTAATAATCTCCTTCTTCTCGGGGTTAAAAAAACCTTGAACAATCGGAACAATCACGATACCCAGAATCACAACCGCGTGAAAACCGACCACAAAACGTAGAATCATCTTTTTAATTGACGTTGCCATTCTACTGATCCGCCTGTGTAACCAACGCCATACGAGTGATGTTGGCGTTCTGGAGAATCTTCATTACAGCGGCAACACGTCCGTAATCAATCCGCTCATCGGCTCGCACATAAATCGTGGTATTTGGCGAAAGATCTCCGGTGCGTTGCATTTCACCAATCAAATCATCCCTAGACACAGCCAGATCATCCAAATACAATACACCCTCCTCATCAATCGTAATATTTATCGCATCTGGATTATTCAGCTCTGCGGCGGAACCCTTGGGCAAATTAACCGGAATACCTTGCTCGATCAGTGGAAACGTGATGATAAATGTGATCAAAAGAATAAACGTCAGATCCATCAGCGGAGTCATATTAATCTCGCTGATCTCCTTCAGGGCAACCAAACTCGTTTTACGTCGTCTCATCATTATTCACCCGTTGCACTAAAATGCTGTTGTATGGCGATCACAAGCTCCTGCGAAAAATTATCCATCTGCACAGCAAGATGCCTAATACGCGACGTGAGCAAATTATACCCAATCGCCGAAGGCAAGGCAACAAGCAGACCGACCACCGTCGTGAGCAGTGCGCCAGCAATACCGGGCGCAACCGCCGAAAGCGTCGCCGCCCCAGAAGCAGCCATCCCGCCGAAAGCATCCATCACGCCCCAAACCGTCCCGAGCAGACCCAGAAACGGACAAGCACTAACCGCAGTGGCCAGCAAACCCATTTGATCCTCCAGCTCGAGCGCCTCATCCGCCATTGTACGATCAACCACCGCACGCACCAACTCAACCTGATGCGCAGTCAGATTTTTCCCGCCCTCAGAAGCAACAGAAGAGCAGCCAGCTTCATAGATCGCATTCAGCGGACTCTCAGGAATTCGCACACCCTCATCGAACGGATTTGCCTTCTCACGAAAAAGCTTCAAAAAACGATTAGATCCTGACTTCGCACACGACAACTGGATCATTTTTGTGGCCATCACATACCACGCGCCAATTGAACTCGCGAGAAGAACCAGCACAATCAACTTCCCAGGTGCAGTACTCTCAGTGAACGTATACATCACATTCCCAAGCATAACCGGCATCATCAAATCACTCATAATTTTCTCTCCCATTTCTCCATACATTGGAAATTCAAGTCGTCAGTTTTCCATACATTGGAAAAATTGCGACATCATTTTTCAAAACGATTCAAACTGGATCTCCGTAGCCCCCATAAAGAACGGTGTTCCGCCTGAGAGTGGCGGGAGCTTCCAGTTCCCCAAATCGGGAGCAAGATGCTCCCACCACTTTTTATTTCCTGCCGCTCAGAAAACTATCCAGCGGAGATTCGGAGAACTTCCAACCATTGGAAACAAACTGGATCAGGTTTTCACAACCGAGGCATTTCCGATTGGGAGAGAAGAGTTCCGAACCTTGGAAAACAGAAAACTTTTCATAAAACGTAGACGAGCGCTTCCAGCCTCGTTCCTTGGGTGAATCGGGCTTACAACCGTTCATGCGCGGAAAAATTTTAGCCACAAGAGAACGGTAGAGTAGAGGAACCCGCCGAAGCGGGTTCCCCCCT
>JAOZMR010000117.1 GCA_029934215.1 Pontiellaceae bacterium
TTTACAGAAAAAACTGACAAGCCCGCTAGCGTAAAAAGCTTTTCGGATAGGGTCTTTCTAGAGCGGACTCAGGAACAGGTAAACACCTATTAAGCGATTCAAAAAATTAACTGAACAATGGGTTGAACTGGGAATTGCGCACGCTAAATTGACTGTTGAAACAGCGAAAAAGAGCTGGAAAAATTAGTTAGAACTTGTCATTCTCAAGTCTTAAAACAAAACCTTAAAAGGCGTGGAGATAAGGCTGAAGAAGCATGTACTGCTGTAAAATAAAGATGCCAGAAGTCCGTGTGATTTTACTTTGTGCTGAAATTGTCTAAAAATAATCATTTGAATAAACTTTCTTGTTGATCTGCTGAGTCATTTTGTTATGCATAAATGGCTTCGCATCCTTTTTCCTGAAGAGCTCGAGCCTGTTGAGTCATCGAGCGAGGTACTCAGCCGCCTTGCGAAGATGGACAGCAGTCAACGATTGCTCTTTTAAAGGTTTTTCTCGTTCTTTTGTGGGGTTTTTCGTTCTTGGATTGCGGGTAGCTTGTGCATTGTTTTTTCTAGAGAGGCGAGATCCATCTTTATATTTGCCCATAAAAAGTGGGCGTCTTTTCTTTTTCTAAGCAGGCTCTCTCCACCTGTTCCAATGAGAGCAGTATGCTGCAGTTTACACAGTGCGGCTAAGTTTTTGAAGCACGGGTTGATGTAGTAGGGAGAGAAAAGTTCGATGATTTTTGTTTCTGGTGCGCAATAAGCAATGTTTGTTAGCTCTGCTCCGTGAGGTGAAACAACGACGTCGGCAGAAGAGAAGGTTTCCATTTGCTCTGCCACGGTCATTGATCCGGGTTGAATCGTTTCGAACCCGTTTCTTTGAAGGATGGGTAGAAGTTCTTTTTCGTTTAGAATTTTTCTCCGCCGCGCGCCGGATCGCGAGATGTAGATTCGGCGGCGGTTGTTAGGCTTCGAGGGCAGAAAGCTCCGTACAAAATCTAGTCCATCCGGAGAGGGGAGTCCGGCAACTCCGGCAAAGGAAGGAACGATCAGCTCGGTCGCCTCTATATGGTGTTCGGGAGATGCTGTAATGATTTTATCTTTCGGAATTTCCAGGATATCGAGCCATTCGAGATGGAACCGACTCCGACTGTCAATATAGTAACCGTCGATTTCGTCGGTCATGCCTCGAAGCAGACTGAGTCGAGGTAAGGAGTCGAGGGTCCAGTGGAAGTAATTGTTGCTTCCGGGAGATGTGATCACTGCGAGTCGCCCATCAAAGCGGGTCGGCGTTGGGACGCTCCGTTCGCTGAGTAGACGGTGGAACTGTTGCTTCCGATGAAAGTCAGTTGTGCTCTCCGAAAGTATAGCGTTGTCCTCAGTCACCACCGTTCCATCTCCTAGAACACGTCCGTTTGGAATCGTAAGAACGAATGTTTCTGGGAAATCGATCTGGTTTTGTTTTTCCAATAACGGCCGAGCCATTTCTGGATAAATTTGGGTTCTTGGAAACGGGAAAACCTGTCCGGCATTTATTTTTTTGTACGTGTTATTTGGCGATGCCAAATAATCACGGACTTCGATGATTGAGGTCGGAGGGGTAGAGTTATAACGAAGAGCATTCTGTAACACATTAAGCTGCATTCGGCCTTCTGAGAGTATTCGAAAAAGAGTTGCTCCGACTTTGTACCGATTTAGGTGGCTCATGGGGCTCTGTTATTCCTCAAAGTTTAAATGCTGTAATATCCGCCTGTTTTGGGTGATCCGATGAAGCGAATCTTCGATTAAATTTCTAGCGTTCTTAAATGTCGTTCTGTGGTTCGTTGCGTGAGATAGAGTTTGTCTCATTCGTTTAGCACCTTCCAATGACCTGTTTTTCTGGAGCCGATGCGTTGAAGTCGCCTGTCGCGTTGTAAAATGCGGATGTGCTCTTTGATGGTTTCGCTAGCTTTGTTTAGCTTGCTCATCAACTCTAGTTTTGTTAGCTCAGGGTTCTCTCTAAATAGCAGGATGATTTCGTCCCGTGTTTTTGTTTTAGGGGCGGTTTTAGGGGCGGTTTGTAGGGCGGTTTTTTTCTCGTTTGCAAAGGCGACAGATGTTTTTGCGATCTGGCTTCCTTTCGGAAGGGTCTCCTTAAATTCTGCCTTCCGGCTTTCGCCGTTTTTGATTTTTTTCACCCACGGATTCATTTCTATGTTCTACTGTTTTCTCGAATAGCTGTCAACAAGACGGTTGAAACGGCGTTCGCGGCGGCTTGGGTGTCGGCGATTTTCTTGCTTTCTTGAACGGCTTTTTCTCCGAAATTTTTCCGAAGGTTGGAACTTTCTGCGGTTTGTTTCAGCTTCGTGCAGAATTCGTTGGGCGAGTCGGGGGAGAATAAGAACCCATTTTCGCCGTCGTGAATCACTTCGGCGATTCCTCTCAAGTTAACGGCGATGATCGGTTTTCCGCAGGCCATTTCGTGGGCGAGGGTGTCCGTCATATGAAAATGATCGGTCGCCTGCCCAATGCGCATGACGAGTCCGACGTCGGCGGAGGCGAGGGCGTTGTTAAGGTCAATCTCCGTAGGGAGCCAGCCCGTGAAAATAATTTGATCGGCCAGTCCGAGTTTTTTCGCCATCTGCTTGAGCGGTTCCATTTCTGGGCCGTTTCCGATCAATAAGTATTTCAAATTCGGCAGGTCATTTTTTAGTTTTTCCAACCTTTGGAAAATCCAGTTGTTTCCCTTATTCGGGTGTAAAATGCCGTGGTGGCTGAGGACGATGTCGTTATCTGTGAAGCCTAGCTTTCGGCGCGTTTCTTTTCGGGTCTGTTCATCGACGGGGTGGAATTTTGTGTGATCGACTGGGTTGCGGTAGAGATGCATCACCTCTTTGGGCACTCCGCGCTCGGCAAGGAATTCCTGTGTATAGAGCACTTTCGTGAAAATTAGCGGGAGCTTCCGCCAAAAAGCAAAGTCGATGCGTTCAATCCAATTGCGGAGCCAATGCAGTCGCGGATGGCCTTCGGTGTAGATGCGGGCAAAGAAATCCATCACGGTGATCGTAACGTTTTTTCCGTAAAAGAGCCTGAGTATTGGAGCGGTCAACGGGACGGTTTCGTCGTTCCAAATCAGACGGGTTCCGTTCGCGCGGCAACGGATTCCAATGATTGGAAGCCAGAGATACCACAGAAGCGTTTTTGTGATCTTCTCGTTCGGGTTCGCTCGATCCCATGTGTAGGGCAATTCGTGCATCCGGACCTTGGAACGAAGATCATTGTCGTGAGTTTCGGTTGTTTTTGGTCCATAGAAATGAACGTCCGTGGAGGTTGTTAGTTTGGTGACGATCTCGGGAACCGCGTGACCGCCACAACAAATCCATCCCTCCAAACCGTAACGGTGGATAAATGCTACTTTTTCTGTACGTGTTTTCATTCGAGCAAACTCTGTTGTTTCCTTCTACCTCAAACGTTAGAGACTTGAGGTGCTTTCCAGTTGACCATCCGCTTCGATTTCGGCAGAGTCTGGGGCTAGTTTCAAGAATATTATGTTGAAATACATCATCAAACGAATGTTGCAAATGATCCCGACCGTGCTTGGGGTCGTTTTGATTACGTTTATACTCTTCAATGTGGCGGGCGGAAGTCCCGCGTTAAAGGTGCTGGGTCCGCACGCACAGGCAGATACGCTCGAAGCATTCGACGAGCATCGCGGATTTAATAAACCGTTGTTCCCGATCGTCGGATCCCGAAAAGTTACAACTCGCGCCTATACCGATTCCGATTTCGAACGGACGCCAGGCGCCTGGCGTGGAATCGATGGCGTGAGCCATACAAACGGACGGCTCGTTTTGGCCGAGGGCGGCGAATATGCTCTTCCGCTCAAATTCGATCTGCGCAACGACTGCGAATACGAGCTGGTCATCGAGGCTCGCACCGACGGGTTTCCAATGCTTGGAGAAAAGGATCTAAAAATTTCCAATGTTTGGAAAAAAAAGAGCATAAGGTTCCAACCCGTGGAAACTCAAAAGGGAGAAGAATCTTTCCAGGGGTTGGAGAAGATTATTCCGGTTGACGCGCCGATCGAAATCCGGTCGATCAAGCTTCGTAGAATCATGAACAACCCGTTCGATTCCCAGCTTGTGTTCTACTTCAACCGCCTGTTCCATTGGGATTTCGGCGTGTCGCACAGCACCAATCAGCGGGTTAGCAAATTGCTGGCAGATGGAATCGTCCCGTCATTGATGCTGACCGTGCCTGTTTTTATTATTGGTCTTTTTACGTCGATTGCCCTTTCGCTTTTATGCGCATTTTGGCGCAATACTTGGATTGACCGCTTTTTTGTGATTTTTTCAGTCGCGCTGATGAGCGTTAACTATCTGGTCTACATTGTTGTCGGGCAATATTTCCTCGGTTTCAAACAGGGCTGGTTTCCTGTGTGGGGATTTGAGGATGTTCGCTATCTCGCACTACCTATCCTGATCGGTGTGTTCAGCGGACTCGGCGGGAGTCTGCGGTTCTACCGCACAATCATGCTCGACGAAGCGCATCGCGATTATGTACGTACTGCACGCGCAAAAGGCGTCAGCCAGAGCCGCGTGCTTTTTCGCCACGTCTTGAAAAATGCTATGATCCCAATCGTCACAAACGTCGTGATCGCCATTCCTTTCCTCTACACCGGCAGCCTCCTTCTCGAGAGCTTTTTTGGGATTCCCGGATTAGGTTATCTCGGAATCAACGCAATCAACTCCTCGGATGTCGATGTCTTGCGTGCAATTGTCTTGATCGGGTCGTTCATCTTCGTGATCGCCAATCTACTAACCGATATCTGCTACGCGCTTGTTGATCCGCGTGTAAAACTGAAATAAATCCAATGAATTTTATAGCCTTTGATCTTGAGACCACCGGCATCCAACCCAAAACCGATGCCATCGTCGAAATCGGAGCCGTCCGCTTCTCTAATGGTGAGCCAGGCGAGGCCTTCTCGTCTCTTATCAATCCAGAATGCCCCATCCCGCCAGGCGCCTCAGCCGTTAACGGAATCACCGACGATATGGTCGCCAACAGCCCCACCGTCCAAACCGTACTCGGCGATCTTGCCGACTTCTGTGGAGACAGCCCGCTCGTCGCCCACAACGCGCCGTTCGACTTCAAATTCCTGCTTCGAGCCGTCGAAGCACACCGAGCCCGAGCGCCGCAAGGCATCGTCCTCGACAGCTGCGCACTTGCACGTATTGTCTTTCCGGGCATGATAAATTACAAGCTAAGCACCCTCGTTGCGCACTTCAAATTCCCCACCGGCGAATTTCATCGAGCCGAAGTCGATAGCGTTTACTGCGGACGCCTCTTTAACCGCATTATTGAAGCCCTCGAAAACGCAAGGGAACCCACCAGCATCCAAGCACTCTGCACCCTTACCAAACAGGCGCACATGCAATTCCCGCACTATGAAAAACAGCCAGAACAGCTCGGTCTATTCGGCTAACTGCCTTCAGTGCGTAGACGTGGGTCGAGAGCATCGCGAAGGGCATCGCCGAACAGATTGAAGGCGAGGACGAGCAGAAAAATGGCGAGAGTAACAAACGTCATCTCCCACCATACGCCCTGCCAGAGGCGCTGACGTGCGCTATCGATCATGATCCCCCACGACGGCTGGTCCTGAACGCCGATGCCGAGAAAACTCATGAAAACCTCGGTGCTGACCGCTGCAGGGAAACGGAGAGTGAATGTGACAATGATGACGTGGAAGACGTTGGGTAAGATATGCCGAAACAACGTACGCCACCAGCTCAACCCCAGCGCCTGCGCCGCCTGCACATAAGCCTGTTCCTTATGCTTAATCACTTCCCCACGAATAAGGCGACAAATACCAACCCACGTAGTAAGCCCGATCCCAAGATAGACCCCGAGCAGTCCCCTCCCAACCACCATAGCGATGGCGAGAATAAACAGAAGACCAGGAATCGAAGCAAACGTGGAATATAGCCAGACGATAAAATCGTCAACTCGCCCACCAAAATACCCAGCAAGACACCCAAAAAAGACACCAATCGGAATAGCAATTAGCGCCGTGATGATACCAACCTTATAAGCGATACGCGTTCCCTGAAGCAATCGCGCCGCGACATCGCGTCCAAGCGCGTCCGTTCCCATCCAATGCTCGGAAGACGGCGGCTGATATGCCGCATCAAGATCTGTATTTTGGTAGAACGGTGTTTGATCGTGCGCCTGAAAATATTGATGAACAACCTCGCCGTATAGAGCGCCAAGCGTATAAAGCGCGATAATACCAAGGCAGACCATAGCGATGCGATTTCTCTTCAACCGCCGCCACGTATCGCTCCACAGACTATTCCCTTTTTCTTTCATGTATAAACCTCTGCAATTTCCTATTCTCTAAAAACGCGAACCCCTCGCCAACCAGACACTATGCTCTTTCGTTTTCGCGGTCAAACTCCACCCACAAACTCTACCCCAAATCTCACCAATTGCAAGAGGACTAAAGGAGTATCGGACGGCTAAGAACGCCTGATCCGAAAAATGAAAAAAATGCATATTTCCTGGGTTCGCTTCGCAAGTTGAGCGAGCACTCCAAAATGAAACGCCCGAACATTGAAGGAACTATTAACCGCGAAAGAGCGCAGAGAACGCAAAAAAACAAGAAGGCTGGATCTTACATTCGCTCACTGGTTTTTAGTCCCATTCGTGTAGATTCGTAAAATTCGTGATCAAAACTGATCCTGCTCGCCCTCTTTATTTTTAATCTAACAAAGCGGCGGGCGGACGTTCAATGGGTAGCCTGGAAGGATTTTGGAAAGCTCCTGCTTGATCCGTGAAATCGCGCTCGCCCCGCTCGCCCGTGCGTTGACCGCGTCTACTGCGGATTGTGTCTCCGGCGTCTGCTCCTTTTCAATCCGTATGTATGGCATCGGATCGATGTTGGCCGAGGCGCTGACAAATCCACTCGCGCCTGCGAGGTAGGCGGATGAGATTTTTCGGTCGCCGCCCACAAAATAACGCGGAGTCGCCGGAAGCAGCGAGAGATCGGCGGAGGAGTCTTTCATCCCCCAATGCGGGATTTTTTTTAGCATCTCTGCTGTGAGTGGGTTTCCAGTGTGTTTCGGAAAATTGTATAGGATGAACGGCAATTCTGTCGCATTTGATAGTTGAGTGAACCAATCGACGATTCCGTCGGCGGGTGCGTTCGCAATGTAGAATGGAGGAAGGGATGCGATGAAATCTGCCCCGGCGTGTTCTGCCGCTCTGGCTGTTTCCAAGCATTGGAAAAGAGAGGTTTTGCCGATGTGAAAAATCAGCGGGCCCTTCCAGACCTCGCGGGCAACATGAAGAAGCTCGAGCTGTTCGTCGTGAGTGAGCGAAAAGAATTCAGCGGTCGTTCCGTTGATCAGTAGATTGCGTACGCCGCACTCGGTTAACCAGTCGAGATGCGAAAGAAATGCGCCAAGATCGACCGAATCGTCCGCAGCAAATGGGGTCGGCACAGGGGCGACCAAACCTTTAATGTCAAATTTTTCTGTTTTCATAGCGAACTATGCTAAGCTCCATTTCCATATGATGAAACAAGAAAATTGTCCACTCTGCTCTGCGGCGTCCAAACCATACTGCAACGATCTACAGCGCGAATTCTTCCGCTGTCCAACGTGCGATCTGGTTTTTGTCCCAAAACACCACCATCTTTCGCCCGGAGAGGAGAAATCGCGCTACGATTTTCATCAGAACGATCCGAACGATTCCAGATATCGGAACTTTCTAAATCGGCTGTTCCAACCCTTGGAAAAGAAGCTTTCGCCCGGCTCGTGCGGGCTCGACTTTGGTTGCGGGCCGGGCCCAACATTATCGCTCATGCTAAAAGAGGCAGGGCATGAGTGCGCCATTTACGACCTTCACTACGCCAACGACCCATCGGTATTCACAGAAACGTACGATTTCCTCACCTGCTCGGAAACGATGGAGCATCTATATAGACCGCTTGAAGAGTTTGAGCGATTTTTACGAATCGTAAAACCTGGCGGATGGATTGGTATAATGACCCAGTTGCACGACGAGGCACCCGTTGCTTTCGAGCGCTGGCATTATAAAGATGACGACACTCATGTCTGCTTTTTCTCAAGAAAAACCTTCCAAACCTTGGAAAAAAACTACGGCTTATCCGTCGAATTTCACGCAAACAGCGTCGTTCTTTTTCGGGTTTCGTCCAGCCCTCACACAAAACCAGGAAATCAGTGTTTTGTATGAGGGCTGATGATTTAGGGGAGTGGAATTTATCGTTGTACCAAAAACCAGTACAACAAAAACGTCCA